>NZ_JBEXGT010000006.1:0-259948 GCF_040607475.1 Sphaerisporangium sp. NPDC005288
CATCACCGGCGTACAGTCCGGACTGTGCCTGGACGCCACCGGACAAGGCACCGCCAACGGCACCACCATCCAGCTCTACACCTGCCACGGCGGCACCAACCAGAAATGGACCTGGAGCGGCGGCACCAGCACCCCCACCCCGACTCCCACCCCGACCGTGACCCCCACGCCGACTCCCACCCCGACGCCCGGCGGGGGCACGCTCCCCTCCAGCCTCCAGTGGAGCTCCAGCGGCTCGCTGATCGCGCCCAAGCCGGACTCCTCGCACAACATCGCGGGGATCAAGGACCCGACGGTGGTGTACTCGGGCGGCAAGTACCACGTGTTCGCCAGCACCGCGCAGGCCTCGGGCTACAACCTGGTGTACCTGAGCTTCAGCGACTGGTCGCAGGCCGGGTCGGCGACGCACTACTACCTGGACAGCACGCCGATCGGATCGGGTTACCGTGCGGCGCCGGAGGTGTTCTACTTCGCCCCGCAGGGCCTGTGGTACCTGATCTACCAGACCGGTAACGCCTCGTACTCCACCAACCCGGACATCTCCAACCCGGCCGGCTGGAGCGCGCCGAAGAACTTCTACTCCAGCATGCCCAGCATCATCTCCCAGAACATCGGCAACGGTTACTGGGTCGACATGTGGGTGATCTGCGACACCGCCAACTGCTACCTGTTCTCCTCCGACGACAACGGTCACCTGTACCGCTCGGAGACCAGCCTCGCCAACTTCCCCAACGGCATGACCAACACCGTCATCGCCATGCAGGACTCCAACAAGAACAACCTGTTCGAGGCCTCCAACGTCTACAAGGTGCAGGGGCAGAACCAGTACCTGCTGATCGTCGAGGCCATCGGCTCCAACGGCCGGCGCTACTTCCGCTCCTGGACCTCCTCGGCCATCACCGGCCCCTGGTCCCAGCACGCCGCCAGCGAGAGCAACCCCTTCGCCCGCGCGAACAACGTCACCTTCCCCGGCGGGGCCTGGACTCAGGACATTAGCCACGGCGAGATGGTGCGCACCATGACCGACCAGACCCTGACCATCAGCCCCTGCAACATGCGCTACCTCTACCAGGGCATGGACCCCAGCGCCGGCGGCGACTACAACTCCCTGCCCTGGCGCCTGGGCCTGCTCACCCAGACCAACTCCACCTGCTGACCTCTCACCCACACCGATGAGGGGCGTCTCCGGATCGGCGCACCCCGCCGCCCCGGAGACGCCCCGGCGCTCCTCCCGCCCCGGCGGCCCTCGCGGGGGCGGGCATCAATGATGCGGAGCGGGTGAGAAGATCGGGGCATGCAGTCGGAGACGATCACCGCGGCGGCCGCGGGCACGTGGAAGCTCGGTGATCTGACGGTCAACCGTCTGGGGTTCGGCGCGATGCGGCTGACGGGCGCCGCCGCGTTCGACCTGGGGGCGCCGCGCGACCGGAGGCGGTCGATCGGCGTACTGCGGCGGGCCGTCGAGCTGGGCGTGAACCACATCGACACCGCCGCGTTCTACTTCTCGACGCTGCGCTCCGCCAACGAACTGATCAACAGCGCCCTGGCCCCCTATCCGGATGATCTGGTCATCGTGACCAAGGTGGGGCCGGGGCGCGACCCGTCGGGCGAGTGGCTGCCCTGGGCCCGGCCCGAGCGGTTGCGCGGTCAGGTGGAGGAGAACCTGCGCCAGCTCGGCCGTGACCACCTCGACGTCGTGAACCTGCGCGTCGAGGGGCCGGGGCCGGTCGCCGAGCACTTCGGCGCCCTGGCCGAGCTGTGCGAGGCCGGCCTCATCCGCCACCTGGGGATCTCCAGCGTCAGCCCCGCGCAGTTCTTCGAGGCCCAAGCCGTGGCACCCGTGGTCTGTGTACAGAACCGCTACGGCCTCGACGGCCGCGGTCCCAATTCCGGGGAACTCCTGCGGATCTGCGGAGAACAGGGCATCGCGTTCGTGCCGTTCTTCGCCATCGCCGGTGAGGGACGCGAGGCCGGCGCCCCTGCCGGCGGAGGGGACAACGGCGTGGTGACCGACGTCGCCCGCGCGCACGGCGCGACGCCCGCGCAGGTCCGGCTGGCCTGGACGCTGCACCAGGGCCCCCACATCCTGGCCATTCCGGGCACCGGCGATCCGGCCCACCTCGACGAGAACATCGCCGCCGGCGCCCTCCGACTCTCAGCCGAGGACCTGACCCGGCTGGCGTCCTCATGACACCGGCCGCCCGCTCCCGCGGGAGGCAACGCCGACACACGTGCCCGATTACGTGCTCGCCATTCCGGGGCGCCTGGTACCACCACGTCGACCTCACCGTCTACGGCGAGTGTGCCGGGCGCATGCCTGTTCGGCCGCTTCGCGAGCGCCAGGCGCCTGGCCGAACGACGACGAACGAGCACTAGTCTGCTCGTCCGCTGAAGGCTTCGGCGCGGATCGATCAACCCGCCGCGATCAGGGCCATCGCCGTGGGGTTCTGGTACTCGCGCCACAGTGCGACGCGTCCGTCCCGGACCCGCACCACCACCGCGAAGGGGGCCGCGGCACGCAGGCCGTCGGTCTCGCGAACCCCTTCGATCTCGTACTCGATGACGGCGACCTCGGGGTCGGCCGTCTGGTGGACGACCACATCGCGCACGGCCGTGAACCTGACGCGCCCGCGCAGCGCCTCCCGCTGCGGGACGGTCATCGCCGCGAACGCCTCGCGTCCCTCGATGCGCCGCGGCGCACCGGGCGGCGCGAACGGGCTCTCCACCACGCCGTCGTCGGCGAGAAGGCTCTCCAGCCCGGCCGCCGTCCCATCCAGCAGGTGGTCCCGGAAGCGTTCGAACGCCTCACGCGGTCCCGTCAGCGCCCCGTCGTTCATCTCGGCCACCGTACACTCCTAACATGAGTCATCACTCAGCATCCTGCGGGCCAGAATATGAGTCACCACTCATCTTGTCCATGTCCGGAGTCCACCGTGTCTGAGCCGCCTCTGCGCGCCGACGCGCGACGCAACCGGGCCCGTATCCTCGCCGCCGCGGTCGAGGTCTTCGATGAGCACGGCACGTCCGCCTCGACCGAGGAGGTCGCGCGGCGTGCGGGCGTCGCGGTGGGCACGGTTTTCCGGCACTTCCCCACCAAGTCCGACCTGCTCGCCGCGATCATGAAAGAGCTGCGGGGACGCCTCGCCGCGCGGGCCGAGACGCTCGCCGCCGAGGGCGACCCCGCCGCGTTGTTCACCTTCTTCGCCGAGGTCGTCGAGCGCGCGGCCGGTGCCCGCACGGTGGTCCACCTTCTCGCCGCCGATGGGACGGACGTAGGCGTCGCCCCTCAGATCGCGGGACTGGGCGAGGCGCTCGACGCCCTCCTCGCGCGGGCCCGGGAGGCGGGCGCCGTCCGCGCCGAGGTACGACTCGACGAGGTCATCGCACTGCTCACCGCCGCCTGCCACGGCGCCCTCGCCGCCGGCTGGACCCCCGACCTCCGCCACCGCACCGTCACCCGCCTCCTCGACGCCCTACGCCCCTAGATCCACACTGGGGCTGACTGGATTCGTCCGCAGTGCTCCGGCCTTGAGGCCGGGGAGCGCGTCAGTGCTCCGTGCCGTCCGCCAGCAGGCGCTCCGGCAGGCCGAGCCGCGGGAACCGGTCGGCGTGGAAGATGACGATCTCGGTGATCGCCCCGCCGGTGACGCGCAGGACGTCGATCGTCAGCGGCAGGTACGCGTTCTCCCGCTTCCGCCACTGGTAGAAGGCGACGGCGGGCTGCCGGTTCACGGAGGTGGGGACGGCGCGCAGGTGCTTCATGTCGGGGAAGCCGCTCTCGACCCAGTCCTTCACCACCGTGTCGCGGCCGACGCACAGGCCCGGCGTGGGCGGCATCGAGCAGCGGACGTCGTCCCGCAGCAGCGCGGCGAGCGCGTCGATGTCGGTGGCCACGCTGGCGTCGGTGAAGCGGCGCACCAGCTCGCGCGTCCCGGCGTCGTCCTGCCCGCCGGTCCAGTCCTGCCGCTCGGCGGGCAGGTGCTCCCGCATCCCGGCGCGGGCCCGCTGCAGCGCGCTGTTCACGGAGTTCACCGAGTCCCCGAGCAGCTCCGCGACGTCTTTGGCCGGCCAGCCGAGCACGTCCCGCAGGATCAGTACGGCCCGCGGGCGCGGCGCCAGGTGCTGGACCGCGACCAGGTACGCCAACTCGATCGTCTCGCGTGCGACGGCGAGGGTCTCCGGCTCGTCCGCATCACCCGCGGGCAGCTCGTTGAGCAGCCGGTCGGGGTAGGGCTGCAGCCACAGCACCTCGCCGCCGGTGGCGGGCTCCGGGCGGAGCTTGGCGAGCAGGTCCAGGCAGGCGTTGGTGGCGATCCGGTACAGCCAGGCACGGAACGTCGAGCGCCCCTCGAAGGTCTCCCGCCGCCGCCAGGCACGCAGGAACGTCTCCTGCACGGTGTCCTCGGCGTCCTCGAACGACCCGAGCATCCGGTAGCAGTGCACGTGCAGCTCCCGCCGGTGCCGCTCCGCCAACCCCGAGAACGCCGCCTCGCCGACCTCCCCCAGCCCGCCCGCGCCCAGCCCACTCACGTCCAGCTCCTCCAACCGCATGTCCGCACTCATCACGTCATCCTTCCGCCTCGTCGTGTCCCGTCGTAGGTATGACGGGTGCGGGCTCGACAACTCATCACCGGGTGTCAGCCGGCCTCGGGTCGTGCGAGGTGGGCGGGTGGACGAACGCCCACGCGGTGTAGCTTCTGATCGAGGTGCTTAGGACGCGATCTGGAACCACACGGTTCGCGTTGTGCCGTTTTGGGTTGATCCCCAGGTGGAGGAGAGTTCGCGGACCAGCCAGAGGCCGCGGCCGTTCTCGCTGAGGGGGTCCACCTGCGCAGGGATGTGGGGGAGGGGCCCTGGCGAGCCTTGGTCGGTCACCTCGACGCGTATCGTCTCGCCGTCGTCGTACACGCGCAGGCTGACCATGCCGTCCGGCCGGCGTCCTGATTCTGAGTGCTTGATGGCGTTGGCGACGAGTTCGCCGACCAGGAGTTCGATGTCGTCGACCTCCCGCCGTCCGGCGGACAGGAGCAGTCCCCGGACGTAGGCGCGCGCGAGGGTGACCGAGCTGACCTGGCCGAGAAGGTCGACGGAGCCAAGCCGGTCGTTGGTCCTGGCGCTCATCGGGCGGCCTGCCGGACGCGGTCGGCCGCGTCGTCCGCGAGCGCCCGTACCCGCTGGGCGCGTCCCCGCCCCCAGGTGAAGAACCATTGGCCGTCCTGCGCCAGCGCCGTCACCCTCAGCAGTCCGGAGCCCTTGGCGACCAGCAGGACCGGGCCGCCTCCGCCCGGCAGGTCCACCGCCGCGCTCAACCCGCGCACGTTCAGATCCCACGCCAACCGGACCAGGTGAATGTACTCCTCTTCCCGCCGCTCGGGCCTTTTCACAGGACGACCTCCGGGTTTCGTTGATGAGGCGCTCGTGACGTGAATGCCGGTCAGGTCGAATCGGCGTCACCATGGCGCTCATCGGTGCAGAATTCGGTTGTCCAAGCGTGCGGCTCGCAGGCGACTTCTGATAGGGAAATAGTCTCCCGATGTCGCCACGTTCTCCGGGAGACCGTGACAGCATGAGTGAGGCCAGGTGATACTGGAAGGAGAAAAGGGGCATGCCTAACCCAATTCAGATCAATCCGGATGAGTCCCCATTAGCTCGTTTCGCCTATGAGCTACGCCAATATCGGCTCGAAAAGGGTTGGACGCAGCTACAGCTGTCCCGCAAGCTCACCGTTGCCGTCAGTACGCTCGGCATGGTCGAGACGGTAAGGCGCAGGCCGGACCGCAGGTTCGCCGACGCCTGCGACAGCGTCTTTCAGCTCGATGGCGTCTTCCACGAACTGTGGAAGCGGACGAGATGGGAGTCGGCTCCAGACCATTTCCGGGATTTCCTCGCGCTAGAGGCTCAAGCATCAGCTCTGCAAAGCTGGGATCCCCTCCTCATTCCAGGGATCTTTCAGATCAAGTCTTACGCCAAGCGGATATTCGACGACGAGCCGGGCATCACCCCCGAACTAGTCGAACAGCGGCTTACTAATCGCATGGAGCGGCAAACCATGCTGCTCCGCGAGCGCGGCCCCATGATCTTGAGTCTTATAGACGAGGGTGCGCTCCGTCGACCCATGGGAGCAGCAGAGGTGATGCGCGAGCAATCAGCGCGGCTTCTGGAAGTGACTGAACACCCACGAGTGACGATCCAGGTCGTGCCTTACAACGCGTGGTCCGCGGTTGGCCTGCAGACTGCCTTCACGATCGCGGAGCTACGGGGCGCGCCGTATGGCGTGTACATCGAGAGCACGCCACGTGGTCTCACGATTGGAGAACGTGAGACCATCACCTCACTGGTAGGACGCTACGACGCCCTACGAGCCGCGGCCCTTCCGAAGAACCTGTCGTTCGGCATCATCGAGGAAGTGATGGCGCAATGGACCTGAGCAGCGCGAAGTGGCGTAAGTCTTCCCGATCTAGTGGTGACGGTGGCCAATGTGTAGAGGTGGCCTCCAACCTGCCAGGGGTCATCGCCGTGCGGGACAGCAAGAACCCGGGTGGCCCCGTTCTCGTCGTCAGTCCCCGAGAATGGCAGCTGTTCCTCCGCGGTACGGAGACGCAGGAAGTCTGACAAGCGACCTGGGGCTTAACAGGACGCTGCCCCCTCATTCGCGAGGCGTCTCCCACTCGGCATGACCGCCGATCCGGTGGCGGCCAGCGGCGGTCACCAGGTGACCCGCCGTACGACGGGCGCCGGATGCACCGTACCCCGTCCCGCCGTCGCGGCGCCCTGGTATTCAGCCGACAACACGGCGGGGGAGGCGGGGCGCCCGTGGTTGGCCGGGTGGCGTGCCGGTGGTTCGTTTGTGGCCCGCCGTAGGAGGGGCGCCGATTTCGCCGTACCTCGTCCCGGCGTCGCGGCGCCTTCGATAAACCGACAACACGGCGCGGGGCGGTGAGCGCGGGACGGTGGGCGCGGCGCGGGCAGGTGGATGCATGGCGCGGGGAGGTGGGGGCGTGGCGGTTCGTTGCGGTGCGGGGGATCTGTGGTGCGGTGAGGGTCGTCTGAAGTAAGGCGTGCCGAAGGCACCATTTTGTGGTCGTCGCCTGCGTTCACTGATGGGTCGTCGTCTGCGTTCACCGTTGGGTCGTCGCGTCCGTTCACCGGTGGTGGTGCCAGGTGCGTTCCCAGGCGGGGCGGTAGCGGTGGCGGCGGCTTCGGTGGTGGGCGGGCCAGGAGAGCCAGAGGTCCTCTTCGGGGTGGGTCCAGAAGCGGTCCCACAGGCGCTGGTCGGCGGGACGGTGCCAGTGGTGGCGCAGGCGGCCCTCGCCGGACCGGACTTCGCCCCGTTCGCCGCCGCGCGCCTCGTCCCACTCCTCGCGGCCGTCCCGGCCGCGTTCGCCGTCGGCCGCGCGCGGGTCGGCGAGCTGGTCCTCGGGCTTGAGGCCCGGGGTGGTGCCGCCGCCGAAGCGGCCGGTGTCGGGATGGTGGAACGGGGTGGCGGGCAGGTGCTGGAGGGCGAGCTCCATGGAGCGCACCCAGATGGGGCCGGGAAGCGTGGCCCCCTGGACGCCGCCGTAGTGCTGCCCGCCGATCTCCACGTCGGTCAGCGGGTACTTGTAGGCGCCCCTGATGTCGCCGAGGCTGACCGCCGCGGCCAGGTCGGGGGTGTACCCGGCGAACCACGCCGAGGTGTACCCGTTGTTGGTGCCGGTCTTGCCGGCGGCGTCCCTGCCGATGCCCTGGCCCTTCATGGTGCCCTTGGTGAACACGCCGGTCAGGATGTAGTTGACGGCGTCGGCGACGTCCTGCTCGACGGCCTGGGTGCAGCTCGGCGCGACGCCGGTGCGCCTGCCGTGCCGTTCGACGACCTCCAGGATGGCCATCGGCCGGCAGTAGCGTCCCCGCGCGCCGAACGCGGCGAAGCCCGCGGCGACCGTCACCGGGTCCATCTCGTTGACGCCGAGGGTGAAGGTGGGCACCTCCTTGAGCGGCTGTCCGTCGGCCCGCGCGATGCCGACCGACCGGGCGGTGCGCACGACGTCGCACAGTCCGACATCGCGTTCGAGCATCATGTAGAAGATGTTGACCGACTGCCAGGTGCCGGTGGCCAGGCTGTACGGGCCGCCCTTGCCCTCGCCGCCGGCGTTGTGCACGACGGTGCCGGGGGCGTTGACCCTCGTGCCCGAGCAGTCCTTGTACCCCGAGGACGGCACGAAACTGCCGGGGGTGTCGAAGCCCTGGTCGAACCGCCAGCCCTTGGCCAGCGCCGTGGCCAGCGTGAACACCTTGAACGTCGAGCCGGCCTGGAAGCCCTGGCCGCCTCCGTGGGCCATGTCGGCGGGCAGGTTGTAGGTCGTGCTGGGCCCGTCCTTGCGCTCGCCGGGGTTGGCGCCGTACCGCTTGCTCGCCGCCAGGGCCCGGATGCGCCCGGTCCCCGGCTCGATCATGGCCTCGGCGGCCACCTGGTCATCCTTGGGGTGGACGTGCGCGGCGATGGCCTTGTCGGCGGCCTCCTGCGCGGTGCGGTCCAGGGTCGTCCTGATCGTGATCCCGTCGCGGAACAGGCGGCGCTCCCGCTCGGCCCGGGTGCGGCCGAACGCGGGGTTGCCGATCACCTCCTTCTGGACGTACAGGCAGAAGAAGGGATGATCGCTCTCGGAGCAGCCGCCGGGTTCCGGGCGTAGGTGCAGGGCGAGCGGGGTGGCCTTGGCGGCGTCGGCGCGCACCTGGGCGATCATCTTGAGCTGGGCCATGCGGTCCAGGACGAGGTCGCGGCGCTCCAGCAGCCGGTCGCGGTGCTCGCCGCCGAGCGTGGGGTCGGTGAAGTACGGGGTGCGCACGGCGCCGGCCAGGGTGGCGGCCTGTTCGAGGGTGAGCTTGTCGGCGGAGGTGCCGAAGAACCGGTGCGCGGCGGCCTGGACGCCGAACGCGCCTCCGCCGAAGTAGGCGATGTTGAGGTAGCGGAGCAGGATCTGGTCTTTGGTGTACTTGCGCTCCAGGCTGATCGCGTACCGCAGCTCCTGCATCTTCCTTCGGATGCTCGGCGCCCGGGCCTGGTCGCGCTCGGTCTCCGAGCGGGCGTTCTGCAGCAGGATGTTCTTCACCAGCTGCTGGGTCAGCGACGACCCGCCCTGCTGGATGCTGCCCGCCCGGGTGTTGGTGATGATCGCCCGCAGCGTGCCCTTGAGGTCCAGGCCGCCGTGCTCGTAGAAGCGGGCGTCCTCGATGGCGACGATCGCCTTCAGCATGTCCGGGGCTATCTTGCCGAGGGCGACCGACTGCCGGTTCTGCACGTAGAACTGGGCGAACTGCCGGCCGTCCTTGTCCAGCAGCCGGCTGCGCTCGGGCAGCGGCGCCTCGCGCAGCATGGCCGGCACCTCGAACAGGCCGTGGGCGACGTCGCGCGTGTAGACGCCCGCCCCGCCGACCACGGGCAGGGCGAGCGCGGCGACCAGCACCCCGCCGACCACGCCCGCCGCGCCCAGCACGGCGACGCCCACCAGCACCGGGCGCTCCCGGCTCGGCGAGGAGTCGTCGCCGGGCATGCGGCGGCCGTCGGATCGCGAGGTCACGAGGATAGACGTACGACCGAGAGAACCCCGGCAAACGCCACCCCGCGGAATCTTTACGCTTCCCGGTTGATCTTCAGCCCAAGTGAGGTGAACTGGTCGAAAACGCGGTGGTAGCCGCGCTCGATGTGGTTGACGCCCCGCAGCGTCGAGTTGCCCTCGGCGACCGCGGCGGCGAGCACCGCCGAGAACCCGGCGCGGATGTCGGGCAGCGTGACGTCGGCGCCGCGCAGCTTGGACACGCCCCGCACCACCGCCGAGTGCTTGGCGTTGGTGTCGTGGTACCGGCACGCGGGCCCGCCAAGGCACACGTCGAAGATCTCGATCTCGCAGCCCATCTTCTGCAGCGCCGGCACGTACACCAGGCGGTTCTCGAAGACGGTCTCGTGCAGCACCGACATGCCCTCGGCCTGGGTGAACAGGACCATCAGCGGAGTCTGCCAGTCGGTCATGAACCCCGGGTGGGTGTCGGTCTGCACGGCGGCGGCGCGCAGGCCGTTCGGCGCCGAGGCGGTCAGCCAGTCGTCGGTGATGTCGAACTGCGCGCCCATGCGGGCCAGCGTGGTGATGGCGGTGACCAGGCGGTCCTGCGGGCAGCCGTGCACCCGCACCTCGCCGCCGGTGATCAGCCCGGCCACCAGGTAGGAGAACGCCTCTATGCGGTCACCGGCGAGCCAGGTGGAGGCGCCGCGCAGCCGCTCGACGCCCTCGATGACGATGCGGCGGTCGGGGCTCATCTCGATGCGCGCGCCCATGCGCTGCAGGAACAGTGCCAGCTCGACCACCTCGGGCTCGGTGGCCGCGCCCTTGATGACCGTCTTGCCCTCGGCCAGGACGGCCGACAGCAGGATCGTCTCGGTGGCGCCGACGCTCGGGTAGGGCAACTCGATGCGGGCGCCGCGCAGCCGGGTGGCCTTGGCGGAGATGCCGGCCTCGCCGACCTCGACCTCGGCGCCCAGCGCCCGCAGCGCCTCGACGTGGAAGTTGACCGGCCGCCGGCCGATCGGGTCGCCGCCGACCAGCGGGACGAACGCCTCGCCCGCCAGGTGCAGCAGCGGGCCCAGCATGAGGATCGGGATGCGGTTCAGCCCGGTGAAGGCGGCCGGGACCCGGGGGCGGATCTCGGGGCCGCGTTCAAGAGTGATCTCACCCTGGTTGATCTGCACCTCGATGCCGAGGGCCTCCAGCATGGCGGCGGTGATGCCGACCTCGCCCACCTCGGGCGCGTTGTGCAGGGTGCTCGGCCCGCTGCCGAGCATCGCCGCGACCATGTGTTTTGACACCGCGTTCTTGGAACCGCGTACCTCGACGTCCCCCCGCAGAGGCCCGGACGGTTCGATCAGCCATACCTCATCGCTCACGGGGGACAGCCTAACCGGGCGCCCGCCTCCGGCCTAAGGCGCCGCCGGTCGGCCCGCGTCGGTACCATGTGTGGTCCGCGCGCGAGTGCGGTGGGACAGGTGAGGTGATCGGGTGCGGCAGGCGCGAGATTTCGGGCTCACCGTCGTCGTGCTGGCGCTTCTCGGCATCGCGGCCGGGTTCCTGTGGTCGGCCCTCGCCCCTCGCACCCCCTACGTCGTGACCAAGACCGGCCCGGTGCTGGCCGACCCCACGACGCAGAGCCTCATCGCGGCCGACGGCTGGTTCGCCGTGATCACCGGCGGGGCGGGGCTGGCGTGCGGCATCGTCGCCTACCTGGTCGCCCGCAAGGGGCGCCCGCTCGCCCTGCTGGCCGGTCTGGCGGCCGGCGGCATGCTGGCCGGGTGGCTCGCGCTCAGCGTCGGCACCTCGATCGGCGGCTCGATCATCCAGGCCGCGGCCGTGCCGGGCTCGGCGAGCGTCGGCGCCACGGTGAACGTGCTGTCGGTCACGGCGCGCGGGGTGCTGCTGGCCTGGCCGCTGGTGGCCGTGGCGGTCTTCGGCATCATCGAGTCGGTCGACGGCTACCGCGAGTCGCCGCTGCGCCAGCCGTACGCGGGCGAGCTCCACGCGGGGGAGCCGTACGCCTTCCCGCAGGACGCCCGCCCGTCCGGCGGCTCGCCCTCGCAGGGCCCGGACGGTTCGGCCGGTCCGCTCTCGGACGGTTCGGCCGGTCCGTCCTCGCACGGCCAGGACGGTGCCGCGGGCCCGTCACAGAGCCGGGACGGTTCCGGTGGCCCGCCCTCGCCGGGGCCCGGCGCGGTCTAACGGCCGGCGGAGCCGAGCGGAGGGCGCCGGTCGCCGTGGCGGGTGGCCTGCTCGAAGGCGTGCGCCGTCCGCAGCACGGTGAGGTCCTCCCACGGCCGTCCGACGATCTGGACGCCCACGGGCAGCCCGTCGGTGGTGAAGCCGCAGGGCACCGACGCCGCCGGGGCGTGCAGCACGCTGATCCAGTACGCCGACCGCATCCAGGCCAGGTAGTCGGGCATCGGCGTGCCGTCGACCTCGGTGACGTACGGCTGCTCCACCGGGAAGGGCGGCACCTGGCTGACCGGGCAGAGCAGGACGTCGAAGGTCTCGAAGAAGGCGTTCATGCGCTGGAACAGGCGGCTGCGCAGCCGCTCGGCGCGGGCCAGGTCGGCGCCGGTGACCTTGAGCCCCTGCTCGACGTTCCAGGCGACGTTCGGGCCGAGCCGGTCGCGGGGCAGGTCGCCGAAGGTGCTCGCGTAGTGCCAGGCGCGGTAGGTGCGGAAGGCGTCCTCGGCGTCGGACAGGTCGAGGGGGACCTGTTCCACCTTCGCGCCGAGGCCGGCCAGCACCTCAGGCGCCCGCGCCGTCACCGCGGCGGTGCGCGGGTCGACGGGCAGGCCGCCGAGGTCGGGGCTCCAGGCCACCCGCAGGCCTTGGACGCCGGTGTCCAGCGGCCGGGCGAACGCCGAGCCGTCCTCGCGCACGGCGAACGGCGAGGTGGGCGCGAAACCCGCGATGACGCTCATCAGCAGCGCGGCGTCGCCGACGGTCCTCGCCATCGGGCCGGGCACGCTGAGGGTGAACCAGGCGGCGGCCGGTGAGGCGTCGGGCACGCGTCCGGGGGTCGGCCGCAGCCCGACGACGTTGCAGAACGAGGCGGGGTTGCGCAGGGAGCCGCCCATGTCGGAGCCGTCGGCCAGCGGCACCAGGCCGGCCGCGAGGGCGGCGGCGGCCCCGCCGCTGCTGCCGCCCGCGCTCCTGCCGGTGTCGTAGGGGTTGCGGGTGGCGCCGAAGATCTCGTTGACGGTGTGGGAGCCGGTGCCGAACTCGGGGGTGTTGGTCTTGCCGATCGTCACCGCGCCGGCCGCGCGGGCGCGGCGGACGACCAGCGCGTCGGCGGTCGGAACATGGCCCGCGAACAGCGGCGAGCCGTAGGTGGTGCGGATGCCCGCGGTGTCGGTGAGGTCCTTGAACGCGATGGGCAGGCCGTGGAGGGGTCCCTGCCAGTGACCGCGTGCCCAGCCCTCGTCCAGCCGCTGGGCTTCCTCCATCGCCCGGTCGGCGGTGAGCGTGACGATCGCGTTGACCTCGCCGCCCACCTCGTCGATGCGCCGCAGGTGCGCCTCGGTCAGCTCGGCCGCGCCGACCTGCCGCTCGCGCAGCAGACGCAGCATCTCGACGGCGGACAGGTAGAACAGCTCGGTCACTGCGGCTCCTTCGGCTGCGTCCCGGCACCTCACCGCCAGTCTGGCGGGGCGCGACGCCGCGCGGCGACGGCAAGGGTTGCCAAGCGCCGTCACGGTGAGGGGAGGTCAGGGCGTCTTGGCGATGGGGGCGGTGACGGCGCGGGTGAGGCGGATGAGGTCGGCGGGGGAGGTCTCGATCTGCAGGCCCCGGCGGCCGGCGGAGAAGTAGATCGTCGGGAGGTCCGGCGCGGAGGCGTCGACCACCGTGGGCAGGGCCTTGCGCTGGCCGAGCGGGCTGATGCCGCCGACGACGTACCCGGTGACCCGCTCGACCTTGGCGGCGTCGGCCATCGCGGCGCGCTTGCCGCCCAGGGCCGCGGCGAACGCCTTCAGGTCGAGCTTGCCGGCGACCGGCACCACCGCGACGGCGAGCCCGGACTCGACCTCGGCGACCAGCGTCTTGAAGATGCGCTCGTAGGCCACGCCGAGGGCGTCGGCGGCCTCCTCGCCGTAGGCCTGGGCGTTCGGGTCGTGGTCGTAGGGGTGGAGGGTGAACTGGGCCCCGGCCTTGACCAGGGCCACGGTGGCGGGAGTGCCCTGGCCGCCCTTGCTCTTGGTCTTGCTCACGGCCCAAGCCTAGCGGCAGGGCAAAATCTACAATGTAAAGGATTCGTCCCGAATGCCGGACGTTCGCCGGAGCGGGCCGCCACCCTCCGTAGACTGGTCCGGTGATATCCCGTATCGACATGCGCGGTTCCCTGCCGGGCAACCTGCGCGACGTGCTGCCCCGCGCCGAGCTCGACGTCGAGGCCGCCCTGTCGAAGGTGCGGCCCCTGTGCGACGACGTGCGCCATAGGGGGGTGGCGGCCGTACGGGAGTGGACGTCCCGCTTCGACGGCGTCGAGCTGGGCTCCACGCGCGTGCCGGCCGCGGCCCTCACCCGGGCGCTGGACGGGCTCGACCCCGCCGTGCGCGCCGCGCTGGAGGAGTCCATCCGCCGCGCCCGCATGGTGCACCGCGACCAGCGCCGCACCGACACCCTCACGCGGGTCGTCCCCGGCGGCACGGTCACCGAGCGCTGGGTCCCGGTCGACCGCGTGGGCCTGTACGTGCCGGGCGGCAGGGCCGTGTACCCCTCCAGCGTCGTCATGAACGTCGTGCCCGCCCAGGAGGCCGGGGTGGCGTCCCTGGCGGTCAGCTCGCCGCCGCAGGCCGACTTCGACGGGCTGCCGCACCCGACCATCCTGGCGGCGTGCGCGCTGCTCGGGGTCGAGGAGGTCTACGCCGTCGGCGGCGCGCAGGCCGTGGCGATGTTCGCCTACGGCACCGAAGAGTGCGAGCCGGTCACCATGGTCACCGGCCCGGGCAACATCTGGGTGGCCGCCGCCAAGCGCCTGCTCAAGGGGCGCATCGGCATCGACTCCGAGGCTGGCCCCACCGAGATCGCCGTGCTGGCCGACGACACCGCCGATCCCGCCCACGTGGCCGCCGACCTGATCAGCCAGGCCGAGCACGACGTGATCGCCGCCGCGGTGCTGGTGACCACCAGCGAGGCTCTGGCCGACGCGGTCGAGCGCGAGCTTCCCGCGCAGGTGGCCGCCACCAAGCACTCCGAGCGCATCACCGAGGCGCTGACGGGCCGGCAGTCGGGCATCGTGCTGGTGTCCTCCCTGGATGACGGCCTGCGGGTGGTCGACGCCTACGCTGCCGAGCACCTGGAGATCCAGACCGCCGACGCCCACGCGGTCGCCGCGCGGGTGCGCAACGCCGGCGCCATCTTCATCGGGCCGTACGCGCCGGTGTCCCTGGGCGACTACATGGCCGGGTCCAACCACGTCCTGCCGACCGGCGGCTGCGCCTGCCACTCCTCGGGGCTGTCGGTGCAGGCGTTCCTGCGCGGCATCCACGTGGTCGACTACTCGCGCGAGGCGCTGGCGGAGGCCGCCGGCCACGTGTACGCGCTGTCGGAGGCCGAAGATCTCCCGGCCCACGGCGCCGCGGTGCGCGTGCGGTTCGACGGCGGTGCCCGGTGACGGGGGCGGGCCTGGTGCGCCTGGCCGACCTTCCGATCCGCGACGACCTGCGCGGCCGCTCGCCGTACGGTGCGCCGCAGATCGACGTGCCGGTGCGGCTGAACACCAACGAGAACCCCTACCCGCCCTCCGCCGGTCTGGTGGACGCCCTGGCCGAGGCGGTGCGCCGCGACGCGGCCGAGCTCAACCGCTACCCCGACCGCGACGCCGTCGCCCTGCGTGAGGACCTCGCGGCCTATCTCGGCCACGGCCTGACGCCCGGGCAGGTGTGGGCGGCCAACGGCTCCAACGAGGTGCTCCAGCAGATCCTGCAGGCTTTCGGCGGGCCCGGCAGGTCGGCCATGGGGTTCGAGCCGTCGTACTCCATGCACCCGATCATCACGACCGGCGCCTCCACCCGGTGGATCGCCGGCGCCCGCGAGGACGACTTCGGGCTGGACCCCGAGAAGGCCGTGGCCGCCGTCGAGGAGCACCGGCCCGACATCGTCTTCCTGACCAGCCCCAACAACCCGACGGGCACCGCCCTGCCGATGGAGGCGATCCAGCGGGTCGTGGAGGCCGCGCCGGGCATGGTGGTGGTCGACGAGGCCTACTTCGAGTTCGCCCGCACCGGAACGCCGAGCGCGCTCACCCTGCTGCCCGGCAACCCGCGGCTGATCGTCACCCGCACCATGTCCAAGGCGTTCGCCATGGCCGGTACGCGCCTCGGGTACCTCGCGGCCGACCCGGCGGTGATCGAGGCGCTGCTGCTGGTGCGCCTGCCCTACCACCTGTCCACGCTCACC
Organism: Sphaerisporangium sp. NPDC005288; assembly: GCF_040607475.1. NCBI lineage: Bacteria > Bacillati > Actinomycetota > Actinomycetes > Streptosporangiales > Streptosporangiaceae > Sphaerisporangium > Sphaerisporangium sp. NPDC005288. The sequence continues at coordinate 15,948 of NZ_JBEXGT010000006.1, forward strand.
CAGGCGGCGGCGCGGGTCGCCCTCGCCCACCGCGTCGAGCTGCTCGGCACCGTCGACCGGCTGCGCGCCGAGCGCGACGCCTGTGTGGCGCGGCTGCGCGGGCAGGGGCTGTCGGTCGCCGACTCCGACGCCAACTTCGTGCTGTTCGGCCGCTTTCCCGACCGCCGCGCGGTCTGGGAGGCGCTGCTCGCGCGCGGCGTGCTGATCCGCGAGGTCGGCCCGCCGCAGTGGCTGCGCGTCTCCGTCGGCACCACCGAGGAGATGGCCGCCTTCCACGAGGCCATGACGGCCGTATTGGCCGTGTCAGACGTCATCCCCGCCTCCGGGATCCCCGGAGGCGACGAACCGGAGGAAATCGCGTGACCAGTCCCGCCGTGGGCGCGCCGAGGCCGAGGGTCGGCCGCGTCGAGCGTACGACCAAGGAGACTTCGGTGCTGGTGGAGGTCGACCTGGACGGCACCGGCAAGGTCGAGGTGTCCACCGGGGTCGGCTTCTTCGACCACATGCTCGCCCAGCTCGGCAAGCACGGCCTGTTCGACCTGACGGTCAAGACCGACGGCGACCTGCACATCGACTCCCACCACACCATCGAGGACACCGCCCTGGCGCTGGGCGCGGCGTTCCGCGAGGCGCTGGGCGACAAGTCGGGCATCCGGCGGTTCGGCAACGCCTCGTGCCCGCTGGACGAGTCGCTGGCCGAGGTCACCGTCGACCTGTCGGGCCGCCCCTACCTGGTGCACACCGAGCCCGAGGGCATGGCCCCGATGATCGGGCCCGACTACGACACCACGCTCACCCGGCACATCCTGGAGTCCTTCGTCGCCCAGGCGGCGATCTGCCTGCACGTGCGCGTGCCCTACGGGCGCAACGCCCACCACATCGTCGAGGCGCAGTTCAAGGCGCTGGCCCGTGCGCTGCGCGCCGCCAGCGAGCGCGACCCGCGCGCCACCGGCGTGCCGAGCACGAAGGGGGTCCTGTGAGCTCCAACGGGACCGCCGTCGCCATGGTCTTCCTGGGCCTGTTCCTGATCGGCGGGGTCGTCTCCTTCGTCAAGCAGGGCATGCGCGTCGGCGCCGTCGTGTGCGGCGTCGGCGCCGCGCTGTCGATCACCGCGGGGGTGCTGTGGTGGTGAAGGTCGTCGTCCTCGACTACGGCTCGGGCAACCTGCGCTCGGCCGAGCGGGCGCTGGCCCGCACCGGGGCCGAGGTCACGGTGACCGCCGACCGCGACGCCGCGATGGAGGCCGACGGCCTGGTCGTCCCCGGCGTCGGCGCCTATTCGGCCTGCATGCGCGGGCTGAAGGCCGTGCGCGGCGAGCAGATCATCGGACGCCGCCTGGCCGGCGGGCGCCCCGTCCTCGGCATCTGCGTCGGCATGCAGATCCTGTTCGCCGAGGGGGTCGAGCACGGCGAGCACACCGAGGGGTGCGGCGAGTGGCCGGGCGTCGTCGAGCGGCTGGACGCGCCCGTTCTGCCCCACATGGGGTGGAACACCGTGCAGGCGCCCGAGGGCTCGGTGCTGTTCGACGGGCTGGACGACGCCACGCGCTTCTACTTCGTCCACTCCTACGGGGTGCGCAAGTTCGAGCTCCAGGCGGGCGACGGGTTCCGCCAGCCTCTGGTCACCTGGGCCGAGCACGGCGTGCCGTTCGTCGCCGCGGTGGAGAACGGCCCGCTCATGGCCACCCAGTTCCACCCCGAGAAGTCCGGGGACGCCGGTGCGGTCCTGCTGCGGAACTGGGTAGGCACACTGTGAGACCCCGTCCGGCGTCGTCACGGCCGGCGGCCACGTGCTCACCGAGTCACACGTGCTCACCGGGTTAGCGGTGATCGGGTGAGCAAGGAACGCGCGCGCCGCCGCGCCGAGCGGGAGGCCGAGCAGGCCCGCCAGGCCGCACTGCGCGCCGAGCGCGAGGCCCGGCGGGCCAAGTGGCGCCGGCTGCGCGCCCGGCTGGCCGCGGCGGTGCCCCGCCCGATCCGCGTCGCCCGCCAGGGCGGCGTGATCGCCCGGCGCCACAAGGCGCAGAACGCCGTCGTGGCGATGCTGTTCGTGCTGGTCCAGGCCGGCGCGTGGCTGCTGCTCGGCGGCTGGGCGGCCCGGCTGGGCGTCCTGGTGTTGTCCCTTTTGCTGCTGCCGGTGCTCGTCACCGTCGTATTCGACCGGAGGTCGTAGAACAATGTCGCTGGTGCTGTTGCCCGCAGTGGACGTCGCGGACGGCAAGGCCGTGCGCCTGGTGCAAGGCGAGGCGGGTACGGAGACCTCCTACGGCGACCCGCTCGCCGCGGCGCTGGCCTGGCAGCGGGCGGGCGCCGAGTGGGTCCATCTGGTCGACCTGGACGCCGCGTTCGGCCGGGGCTCCAACCGCGAGCTGCTGGCCTCGGTCGTGGCGGCGCTGGACGTCCAGGTCGAGCTGTCCGGCGGCATCCGCGATGACGCCTCGCTGGCGGCGGCCCTCGCCACCGGCTGCCGCCGGGTCAACATCGGCACCGCCGCGCTGGAGGACCCGGCCTGGTGCTCCAAGATCATCGCCGAGTACGGCGACCGCATCGCCGTCGGCCTGGACGTGCGCGGCACCACGCTGGCCGCGCGCGGCTGGACGCAGGAGGGCGGCGACCTGTGGGAGGTGCTCGACCGGCTGGAGGCCGACGGCTGCCCCCGCTACGTCGTCACCGACGTCACCAAGGACGGCACGCTGCGCGGGCCGAACCTCGACCTGCTGCGCCAGGTGTGCGCTCGCACCGACAAGCCGGTGATCGCCAGCGGCGGGGTGTCCTCGCTGGACGATCTGCGGGCGCTGTCGACGCTGGTCGCCGAGGGCGTGGAGGGCGCGATCGTCGGCAAGGCGCTGTACGCGCAGGCGTTCACGCTGGAGGAGGCGCTGTCGGCGGTGCGGGCATGAGCGTCGCCGTACGGGTCATCCCCTGCCTGGACGTGGACGCCGGGCGGGTGGTCAAGGGCGTCAACTTCGAGAACCTCCGGGACGCCGGCGACCCGGTCGAGCTGGCGCGCCGCTACGACGCCGAGGGCGCCGACGAGCTGACCTTCCTGGACATCACCGCATCCTCGGGCGACCGCGGGACCATGATCGACGTGGTGCGCCGGACGGCCGAGCAGGTGTTCATCCCGCTGACCGTCGGCGGGGGAGTGCGGGCCGTGGAGGACGTCGACCGCCTGCTGCGCGCCGGCGCAGACAAGGTGTCGCTCAACACCGCCGCCATCGCCCGTCCCGAGCTGCTGACCGAGGCCTCGCGCCGGTTCGGCGCCCAGTGCGTCGTGCTGTCGGTGGACGCCCGGCGGGTCGTGGACGGCCCGCCCACGCCGTCCGGTTTCGAGGTCACCACGCACGGCGGCCGGCGCGGCACGGGCATCGACGCCGTCGAGTGGGCACGGCGGGGGCAGGAACTCGGCGTGGGCGAGATCCTGCTGAACTCCATGGACGGGGACGGCACCAAGGACGGGTACGACCTGGCGATGATCCGGGCGGTGCGGGCGGCGGTCACCGTGCCGGTCATCGCCAGCGGCGGCGCGGGCGCGCTGGACCACTTTCCGCCGGCCGTGGCGGCGGGCGCCGACGCGGTGCTGGCGGCGAGCGTGTTCCACTTCGGCCAGCTCAAGATCGCCGACGTCAAGGACACCTTGCGCGCGGCCGGTCACCCCGTTCGCTGACCCGTCCGGCCCGCCGGTCGTCGTCCTGCTCCTCGTGCTCCACGGGGGCGGAGACCCGGCGGGCATGTGTACCCAACTTGGGAGCGGTCCAAACCTGCTCGCATGGTGGAATGCCATCGCAAGGCGGGTGATGATCCGCTACGGTCGTGCGGGTTCTCCTATGGTGCCGCAGACACAAGGATCTCCCGTGACCTCTCCCTCCAATCCGCAGCAGCCGGATTCGCCATATCAGCAGGGCTCGCCCTACCAGGGAACGCACCAGCAGGGGTCCTACCCGCAGCAGACCTCTCCGCAGTACGGAGCCGGCGCGCCGCAGGACCCGTTCCAGCAGGGCGCCGCCGCGGGACAGACCTACCCGGGTCAGGACCCTCTGGGGCAGGGCTACGGCGCCCAGCAGGGCGCCCACCAGCAGTCGTCCCCGTACGGCGGCGCGGCACAGGACGGCCACCAGCAGGTGGCCTACGGCGGCGGGCAGGGCGGGTACTCCGGAGCTCAGGGCGCCTACCCGGGACAGCAGGGCGCCTACCCCGGACAGCAGGATCCCTACGCAGCCCAGCAGAGCTACGGTGCGCAGGAGAGCTACGGCGCCCAGCAGGGCTATGGGGCTCAGCAGGGTCACGGCGCGCAGGAGAACTACGGCGCCCAGCAGGCCTACGGTCAGCAGCAGAGCTACGGCCTGCAGGACCAGCAGGGCCGGCAGGGCCATGGCGCGCAGGACCAGCAGGGCCATGGCACCCAGCCTGGCTATGGCGCGCAGACCGGTTATGGCGCGCAGCAGGGTTACGGCGGACAGGACCAGCAGGGCTACGGCGCCCAGCAGGCTCAGGGCGCCCAGCAGGGTTACGCGGCTCAGCAGGGCCACGGCGCCCAGCAAGGCTACGGCGGGCAGGGTTACGGCGCGCAGGACCAGCAGGGTTACGGCGCGCAGGACCAGCAGGGCTACGGGGCTCAGCAGGCCCAGCCGGGCTATGGCGGATACCAGCAGGCCGCCGATTCTCACCAGCAGACCCAGGTCCAGGAACGCCCCTCACAGGGCGCCACGGCCCAGGACCCCTACCAGCAGGGCGCTGGGCAGGCCGGGCAGGAGTCCCAGCAGCAGTACGGCGCGTACGGCCAGACCACGGGCCAGGACCCCTACGCCCAGGAGGGCGGCGCCGGCCAGTGGCAGCCCTCCGAGCCCACGGCCCCGGCCAAGAAGAAGAAGTTCGGCAAGCTGCTGAGCGGGCTCGGCGCGGTCGGCATCTTCGTCATCATCGCGCTGGTGAAATTCGGCGGCATCTTCGCCGTGCGCGAGGGCGTCGGCGCGGTCGGCGACCAGGTCACCGGCGCCCCGCGCATCGCCCACGTGGGCGACTGCATGTCCGGCCAGAGTGAGAACACCCTGAAGGTCGTCAACTGCAAGGACGCCACCGTCGAGTGGAAGGTCTCCCAGCGGGTCGAGGGCAAGACCGAGGCGCAGTTCGACGCCGACAAGAACCTCACCATGTGCCGCGACAAGAAGGTCACCTCGGCCTACTGGGAAGGCAGCAAGACCGGCGGCGCCGGCTGGATCCTCTGCCTGGTCCCGATGAACAAGAAGAGCTGACGCCCCGACCACCCACCTCCGCCGGCCCCGATACCAGGCGTCGGGTCGGTGGGAAGGGGGACGGCGGGTCCGGCGCCGTGTGCGGCGGGTGACCTGGCGGACGTGCGCGGGTCACGGCGCTGGAGGTCGGAGAGCCTGGAGCGCCCGGAGCCGGGTCGTGGCGCGGCGCTCGTGAGGGTGGGGCTCAGCCGGTCCTTCGTGTCGGGGTGCTGTGGTCTCTCCCCGCCCTGGCTGGGCTTTTCCTGGCGCCGGGTCGGTGGTAAGGGGGACGGCGGGTCCGGCGCCGTGTGCGGCGGGTGACCTGGCGGACGTGCGCGGGGCACGGTGCTGGAGGTCGGCGGACCTGGAGCGCCCGGAGCCGGGTCATGAGGCGGCGCTCGTAAGGGTGGGGCTCAGCCGGTGAGGCGGGAGAAGAACAGGGCCAGCTGACCGGCGCCGGTGGTGATGCCGTCGAAGACGCCCTTCACCGCCGTGGCGGCCTCGGCGGGCCGCGAGTACAGGTAGAAGACCACGAAGGCGATGGCGAGGTAGGTGAGCACCTTCTTTGTCTTCATCGGACATCCTCCCGCTGCTGCTGTGGCGTGGTCCTACCGGAACGGTGGGACGCCCGATCTGCGGGAGCGGTCGTGCGCCGCTCTCATGTTGATCATAGCCAGGCATGGTCCGCCTGTGCGGTAACCGCCGCCAGACGGCCGTAACCGTCGAACGAACACCGGCTCCGCCTGGTTCCATCGCGCCGGGCCGGAGTCCAATGCCGTGCCGGGTGGGGTCCGGATGCCGTGCCCGGTCAGGGTCGGATGCCGTGCCAGGCCGGAGTCGGATGCCGTTCCCGGTTGGAGTCGGACGCTGTGCCCGGTTGGAGTCGGATGGCGTGCCGGGTCGCTGCCGGACGGCGAGGTGGGTCTGGCGTCAGACGCCGAGGTGGGCCTGGCGGAGGCGGTCGATGGAGGGCTGGTCGCCCTCGTAGGCGACGCGGGCGTGCTCCTGCCGGCCGAAGGCGAACAGCAGCAGCTCGACCGGCTCCCCGGTGACGATGACGTGAGGCTCGGCCTTCTTGCCTCCCGCCTTGCGCCCGTCGGGCAGTCGCAGCACGACCCCGACCGGCGAGCGGCGCAGCATCATGCGGGCGCCGCTCGAGACCCGCTTCCACACGGTCTCGGTGAGGTCGGCCGGCAGCTCGCGCGGCTCCCAGCCAGGCTGGGCCCGCCGGACGTCCTCGTGGTGGACCAGCAGCTCAAGGGTGTTGACGAGCGCGTCCACGCCGGGCAGGAAGCCGTACGGCGACCACGGGGGCGGGCCCTGGCGGACGGCGTCGACGAGCTCGGGGTAGCTCCGGCCCGACTTGACGCCCTCCTGCACCCGGGCGGTGTAGCCGGCGAGCGGCTTGAGGACGATGCCGCCCGCGGCGTCGATGCGGCGCTCGCGCAGGACGAGGTGGGCGGCCAGGTCGGCGGTCGCCCATCCGGCGCAGAGCGTCGGGGCGTCGGGTCCGAGGTGGTCGAGGAGGTCACAGAGTGCGGCGCGTTCGGCGCGTGCGTGCGTCATCCTGATCACCCTAACTGCGTCGTTCTGATCACCCTAACAAGGCCCGTGCCCGGCCGATCGGCCCGCCCCGGGGTGACGTCCAAGGTGGGCCGTCCCCCCCGACAAGGCCCGTGCCCCGCTGATCGGCCCGCTCTGAGGTGACGTCCAAGGTGGGCCGATCATCCCTGACAAGCCCCGCGCCCCGCTGATCGGCCGGCCCTGGGATGACGTCCACGATGGGCCGATCCCCCCTGACGAGGCCCGTGCCCGCTGATCGGGCCGCCCAGGGGTGATGACCGAGGTGGGCCGTAGGGGTGGGAATAAATGAGTTGCCGCGGATGATAGGGATTGTGGCGGACCGGTTCCCCCGGCGAGCTCCGGCCGGCCCGCCAGGTCTCGTCCCCCATCGAGCCAGGTCTCGTCCCCCATCGAGAGGATCCCCCGCGTGCCGAGCGAGCGCGATCACAGTCCGACCGTCATGCGCCAGGGGTTCGGTGTCATCGGCCACGCCATCCGGGGTGAGCCGCGCATCTTCATCGGCGCCGTGCTGAGCAGCTCGCTCTACGGCGCGATGACCGTCGCCTCCTCGTGGGCGCTGGGCTGGGCGACCGAGAACGCCGTGCTGCCGGCCTTCCGGTCGGGGCACGCGGTCACCGGCACCCTGGTCACCGCGGCGCTGCTGATCGTCGGCGTGGCGGTGCTCAAGGCGGCGGGGGTGATCGGCCGCAGGGTGCTGGCCGGCATCATGCAGTACCGGATGCAGGCCCGCTCGCGGCGCGAGGTGACCCGCCAGTACCTGCGGCTGCCGCTGGCCTGGCACCACCGTCACCCGACCGGCCAGCTGCTGTCCAACGCCAGCTCCGACGTCGAGGCCGCCTGGGCGCCGCTGGCGCCGCTGCCGATGGCCGTCGGCGTCGTGGTGATGCTGGTCACCGCGGCCGTCGCCATCCTGGTCGTCGACCCGGTGCTCGCCCTGGTCGGCTTCCTGATCTTCCCGGCCATCGCCGTGCTGAACCTGGTCTACCAGCGCAGGCTCTCCCCGCTGGTGATGCGGGCGCAGCAACTGCGCGCCGAGGTCAGCGAGATCGCGCACGAGAGCTTCGAGGGGGCGCTCGTCGTCAAGACCCTCGGGCGGGAGGACACCGAGGCGGCGCGCTTCCAGGCCACGGCCGACCGGCTGCGCGACGCCAACATCGCCGTGGGCCGCATCCGCGGCCTGTTCGACCCGCTGCTGGAGGCGCTGCCCACCTTGGGCGTGCTGGCGGTGCTGCTGTTCGGCTCGGTCCGCCTGGCCGCGGGGGACGTCTCCTCCGGAGAGCTCATCCAGATCTCCTACCTGTTCACGCTGCTCGCCTTCCCGATCCGCGCGCTCGGCTGGGTGCTCGCCGAGCTGCCGCGCAGCGTCGTCGGCTGGCGGCGGGTGCAGGACGTGCTGAACGCGTCCGGGTCGATGGAGTTCGGCCCGGCGCGCCTGCCCGCGGCCGGCCCGGCGCGCATCGAGGTGCGCGACCTCAGCTTCGCCTACGTGCCGGGCGCGCCCGTGCTGTCGGGCGTGGGCTTCGAGGTCAGGCCGGGCCGGACGGTGGCGCTCGTCGGCCCCACCGGGTCGGGCAAGTCGACGCTGACCCAGCTGCTGGTCCGCCTCGTCGACCCCGACGAGGGACGGGTGCTCATCGACGGGGTGGACCTGCGCGAGGTCGCCCGCGGCGAGGTGAGCACCGCCGCGGCCCTGGTGCCGCAGCAGACGTTCCTGTTCGACGACACCGTCCGCGGCAACCTGACCCTGGGCTCGCAGGAGGACGTGCCGGACGAGAAGGTGTGGGCGGCGCTGCGCCTGGCGCAGGCCGAGGGCTTCGTCAGCGCCCTGCCCAAGAGCCTGGACACCCGCATCGGCGAGCGCGGCGCGACCCTGTCGGGCGGGCAGCGGCAGCGCCTGGCGCTGGCCCGGGCCCTGGTCAGGACACCCCGGCTGCTCATCCTGGACGACGCCACCTCCAGCGTGGACGCGCAGGTGGAGGGCCGCATCCTGTTCGGCCTGCGGGACGGGTCACCCGACTCCACGGTGATCGTGGTCGCCTACCGCATGGCGACGATCGCGCTTGCCGACGAGGTGGTCTACCTGGAGCAGGGCCGCGTCGTCGACCGCGGCGCCCATGACGAGCTGCTGGCCCGCTGCGAGGGCTACCGCAACCTGGTCACCGCATACGAACGTGAAGAGGCCGAGCGCGCGGCGCTGGACGCCGACGAGGAGATCGTGGCATGACGACCCAGGTCGAAGAACGCGGCGCCGCCGCCGTGAAGGCGGGCGGCGCGCTGCGCATGGAGGAGCGTTCGGCCCTGGCGACGCTGCGGCGCGGCCTCGCGCTGTCGCCGGAGTTCCGCACCGGGCTGCCGGTCACGCTGCTGCTGGCGGTGCTCGCCACGCTCGGCAAGGTGATCGTCCCCTTCGCGGTACAGCAGGTCATCGACCGCGGCCTGAAGGACACCACGTCACCGGACATGCCGTTCATCACCAAGGCCGTCGTGCTCTGCGCCGTCGCGGTGCTGCTGACCGCCCTGTGCGGCTACCTGATGAACGTGCGGCTCTACCGCTCGACCGAGTCGGGGCTGGCCTCGCTGCGGGGCAAGGCGTTCCGGCACGTCCACGACCTGTCGGTGCTGACCCAGAACACCGAGCGGCGCGGCGCGCTGGTCTCCCGGGTCACCAGCGACGTGGACCAGATCAGCACGTTCATGCAGTGGGGTGGCCTCATGGTCATCATCTCGGTAGGTCAGCTGCTCATCGCGAGCGTGATGATGGCCCTGTACTCCTGGCAGCTCGCGCTGGTCGTCTGGGGCTGCTTCCTGCCGATGGCCGTCGCGCTGCCGCGGTTCCAGAGGTTGGTGGCCCGCGCCTACACCCAGGTTCGCGAGCGCACCGGCGACATGCTGGCGGCGGTCAGCGAGTCGGTGGTGGGCAGCGCGGTGATCCGGGCGTACGGGTCGGAGGAGCGCACCGCGCGCCGCATCGACGAGGCCGTCGGCCTGCACCAGCGGGCGCAGACCCGCGCGCAGAAGATCATCGCCTTCACCTTCCCGACCACCGAGCTGGTGGGCGCGGTGGCGATCGCCGGAGTGGTCCTGCTCGGCGTTCACCTCGGGGTGGGCGGCACCATCTCCGCCGGGCGGCTGGTCGCGTTCCTGTTCCTGATCACGCTGTTCATCAGCCCGCTGCAGACGGCGACCGAGGTGCTCAACGACGCCCAGAACGCCGTCGCCGGCTGGCGGCGGGTGCTCGGCGTGCTGGACACCCCCGCTGACGTCGCCGACCCCGCGGACAAGGGCGCGGTCCTGCCGCGCGGCCCCATCACGGTGTCCTTCCAGGACGTCGGCTTCCACTACCCCGACGGCCCGCGGGTGCTGCACGAGGTGTCGGTCGAGATCGGGCCCCGCACGCGCGTCGCGGTCGTGGGGGAAACCGGCTCGGGCAAGACGACCTTCGCCAAGCTGCTCACCCGGCTCATGGACCCGACCTCCGGGCGCATCCTGGTGGACGGCGCGGACCTGCGCAAGGTGCGGTTCTCCTCGCTGCGCGAGCGCATCGTCATGGTTCCGCAGGACGGGTTCCTGTTCGACGGCACGCTCGCCGACAACATCCGCTATGGCCGCCCCTCGGCCACCGACGCCGACATCGCCCTGGCCATCACCGAACTGGGCCTGACCGACTGGCTGGAGGGCCTGCCCGCGGGCCTGGCCACCTCGGTCGGCCAGCGCGGCGAGTCGCTGTCGGCCGGGGAGCGCCAGCTCGTCGCCCTGGCGCGGGCCTACCTGGCCGACCCCGACCTGCTGCTGCTGGACGAGGCCACCTCCGCGGTGGACCCGGCGACGGAGGTGCGGCTGGCCCGCGCGCTCGACGGCGTCACCCGTGGCCGCACGGCCGTGTCGATCGCCCACCGCCTGTCCACCGCCGAGGCGGCGGACGAGGTGCTGGTGTTCGAGCACGGACGCATCGTCCAGCGCGGCCCGCACGCCGAGCTGGTGCGCCAGGACGGCGTCTACGCCGACCTGTACGCCTCCTGGACCTCCGCCGCCCGCACCTCCTGACCCCGGACGCCGCCCGCCGCGCCGCGTCCGGGCGACCTCAGCGGTCGCACCGCCTCACCGGCCCGGCGGTGACCTTCCGGTGATCCCGGCGGCTCGCCTGGCGTGCCGCCGCGGTCTCAGCGGTCGTGGCGGGGGGCCGGGCGCAGGGCCTGGCAGACGTGCGTGGCCGCCGTCTGGGGGTCGTCCACGGGGGCGATGCGCTCGGCCCAGGCCCACCAGAACCACCAGCTCTCCTCGGCCCGGGCCGCGAAGATGACCTCCGAGAGCGTGGGCACCGAGGTGCTGACCACGATGAGCTGGGGCACCCCGCCGCGGGTCACCCCGACGCGCACGTGCAGGCCGCGCGCGCGCAGCAGGTCGCCGAGCCGTCTGAGGTGGTCGGCCGCCGTAGCGGCGCTCATCACCTTGTCCGCGGTCGCCATGGGCGTGATCTCCGTCCGGGCGGAGGTGGACGTGCGAGACGGGGGCGTGCCCCGCGTCACCACGGAGTGCGTCCCTGGTGACGCTAGGCGACCGCCGGCGGGCGGTTCAACGATGTTGCTTCATGTTCCTCGCAGGCGTTCCGCCTCCGCCTGGACCAGCTCGCGCGCGGCCTGGCCGTAGACGGCCGTCTCGGACAGGCGGGCGAAGGCCCTTTCGTACAGGGCGACGTCGCTGGGGATCTTGATGCGGTACTGGCCGGGGATGGTGTCCACCCTGACTTGCGTGGCGTCGTAGATCCAGAAATTCTCCGGCGGCAGGATCGCCGGACGGGCGGTGGCGGGGATGACGCCGAAACTGAGCTGCGGGGTGTTGGCCGTCAGCCCCGCCAGCCGGTCGAGCTGCTCAAGCATGCCCTCGACCCCGCACACCCGGGTGCGCAGCGCCTGCTCGCCGACGATGAACATGAACCGCTTGCCGCCGGCCGACAGCACCTGCTGCTGCGCCAGCCGCGCCGCCACCGCGTCGTCCAGGTCGTCGGGGATGCCGCGGAAGTCGATGACCGCCCGCAGGTGCGCGCGGGCGTAGCCGGGGGTCTGCAGCAGGCCGGGGACCGCGGAGTGCTGGAAGACCCGGAACTGCTGGGTGTCGCGGTAGAGCGGCTGGAAGGACTCCTGCACGTGGCGCAGCCCGGTGGACTCCAGGCGCCGCCACTCGGTGTACATGGAGTCGATGTTGCGAACGGCGGCGATCAGGTCCACCACGTACTCCTCGGCGTCGCATATCCGGCACCAGACCCGGATGTCGGTCTCGTTGGGCATCTGCGCCGCGTTCTCGATCTTGGACACCTTGGAGTAATGCCAGCCCGCCTGGGAGGCCAGGAGCCGCCCGGTCATGCCGGCCTCGCTGCGGATCTCGCGCAGCCGCGCGGCGAGGATTCCCTTGGCTTCGGTGATGCGCGGGGGAGGCATGGGAGGCCACCTCTCCGGAGCGTGGACCGGGTGACGTCGCCGACTCGACGACCGTAGCGTGAACGCCGCGCGCGGTTCCCCCATGTTGCGTGATGTTGCTCGCCCGTGGCCCGCCCGGCGCGCGCGGGCGGGCGCCGGGCGCCGGCCGGAACGCCCTCGGGGTGCGGACAGGCCGCCGTCAGTGCGTGCCGGCCGTGCCCGACAGGCGCTGGGCCAGGTAGATGGGGACCACCGACAGCACGATGAGCGCGGCGGCGACGACGTTGACCACCGGCGCCTGGTTCGGGCGGAACAGGTTCTCGAAGATCCAGATCGGCAGCGTCCTCACCCCCGCCCCGGCGGTGAACGTCGTCACGATGATCTCGTCGAACGACAGCGCGAAGGCCAGAAGGCCGCCCGCCAGCAGCGCCGAGCGCATCATCGGGAAGGTGACCAGGCGGAAGGTCGTGAAGGTGTCCGCTCCCAGGTCGGCCGAGGCTTCCTCCATGTTCAGCCCGGTCCGCCGCAGCCGCGCCAGCACGTTGTTGTGCACGGTCACCACGCAGAACGTCGCGTGGCCCACGATCACGGTGAACATGCCGAGCCCGACGCCGAAGGGCTCGAGGATCGTGCGGAAGGCGTTGTTGAGCGCGATGCCGGTCACGATGCCCGGCAGCGCGATCGGCAGCACGATGAGCAGCGAGACGGCGTCCCGGCCGAAGAACCGGTGGCGCTGCACGGCGAAGGCCGCCATCGTGCCGAGCACCAGCGCGATCGCCGTCGCGCCCAGCCCGGCCCGCACCGAGGTCCACAGCGCGTCGCGCACGCCCGAGGAGTCCCAGGCGATGCCCCACCACCGCGTGGTGAACCCGGCCGGCGGCCAGGCGAAGGTCCGGTCGGAGTTGAAGGAGTTCAGCAGCACGATCGCCAGCGGCACGTAGATGACGCCGAGCCCGAGCGCCAGCGCCGCGCGCAGCGCCAGCCGCGCCGTTCGGGACAGGTTCACCGGAGCCTCCTGGCCGGGGGGTTCGCGGGGCGGGACGGGGTCACGGGGGGCGCGCCGGTCACAGGTTCTCCAGCGCCCCGGTGCGGCGGACGGCCGCCAGGTACACCAGCATGATCACGACGGGGACCGTGGCGACCGCGGCGGCGAAGGGGAGGTTGTTCGCCGCGCCGACATTGTCGTAGACGACGTTGCCGATGAGCTGGCTCCGGCCCCCGACGATCTTCACGGCGATGTAGTCGCCGAGCGACAGGGAGAAGGTGAACACCGAGCCGGCCACGATCGCGGGGAAGGCGAGCGGCCACACGACCGTGCGGAACACGCGCCATCCCCGCGCGCCGAGGTCGCCCGCCGCCTCCAGCAGCGAGTCCGGCAGCCGCTCCAGCCCCGCGTAGATCGGCAGGATCATGTACGGCAGCCACAGGTAGGCCAGGGTCGCGATGGTGGCCGTCAGCCCGTACCCCCAGCCGAGCAGGCCGCCTCCGGACAGCATGACCCGCCAGGCGTACGCCTTGACCAGGTAGGACGCCCACAGTGGCGTCAGCACGGCGATGACCAGCCAGCGCTGGGCGCGCGGCGAGGCGAGCTTGGCCATCGCGAACGCCATCGGGAAGGCGATCGCGACGTCGATCAGCGTCACCGCCACCGCCACGCCCACCGACCGCAGGGCGACGGTCCTGTAGACCTCGACCGTCAGAACGTCGTGGAAGTTGGCCCAGGTGAAGGTCCTGACCAGGTCGCCGGTGAAGGCGTCGGTGCTCCAGAACGCGGTGACGAACAGCGCGGCCAGCGCGCCGAGGTAGGCGACGCCGAGCCAGGCCAGCGGCGCCGACAGCAGCAGCGACAGCCGCACGCCGGCGTGCCGGTGGAGCGCGGCGGCGAGCCTGCGGCGCGGGCCGGGCCGTCCCTGCCGCGCCGCCCCGGGTCCGGCCCGCCCGGACGGGGACGCCGGCGCGGCCGGCGCCCCCGATGCCCCCGATGCCGAGGTCGTCACCCCTTGATCTCCGTCCAGGCCCGGGTCCACTCCGAGTAGTCCTTGCACGTGACGTCCGTGCGGCCGTCCAGGCACTGGGCGATCGGGGTCGTCCAGTAGTGGACCTTGGAGAAGTAGGACTCGTCGGTGGCGTGGTAGGTCTCGCAGAAGGTCTTGTCGGAGGTCTGCCCGCACGCCTCGGCGTTGGAGGGCGCCTCGCCGAACCACTCGGCGACCTGGGCGTTGGCCTTCGGCGAGATGATCCAGTCGAGCCACTTGTAGGCGCAGTTGGGGTGCTCGGCCTTGGCTGCGACCATCCAGGTGTCCGACCAGCCGGTGGCGCCCTCCTTGGGCAGGATCGCCTCGACCGGCGCCTTGTCGGCCTTGACCAGGTTGGCGATGACCTGCCAGGTCGTGCCCGCCACAGTGTCGCCGCTCTTGAACGCCTGTACGGCCTTGGTGTAGTCCGACCAGTACTCGCCGATGTTCTGCTTCTGCTGCTTGAGCAGGTCGACGGCCGCCTGGAACTGCTCGTCGTCAAGGGCGTAGGGGTCCTTGATGCCGAGGCCGGGCTTGGTGGCCATCAGGTACAGGGCCGCGTCGGCGATGTAGATGGGGGAGTCGTAGGCCGTCAGCCTGCCCTTGTAGGGGGAGGCCGGGTCGAACACCACGCCCCATGAGTCCGGCGCCGGGTTCACCTTGTCGGTGCGCCACATCAGCAGGTTGGCGCCGCGGCCGTGCGGCACGCCGTAGGCCACCCCGCCGACCGAGTTCCACGGCTTGAGCTTGAGACCGTCGAAGACGTCCTTGTAGTTGGGCACCAGGTCGGTGTTGACCGGCGCGACCGTGCCGGAGGCGATCAGGCGCAGCGACGCGTCCCCGGAGGCGGACACGGCGTCGTACTCGCCGGTCTTCATCAGGTTCACCATCTCGTCGGAGGTGCCGGCGGTCTTGGTGTCGACCTTGCAGCCGGTGGCCTTCTCGAAGGGGTGGACCCAGTCGACCTTGGGGTCGTTGGAGCCGTCCTCGGCGTAGCCGGCCCAGGCCACCAGGTTGACCTGGCCCTCGCCGGCGCCCAGGCTCCCGAGCGCCTCGATCTTGGGCGGGGTGAACCCGCTCCGGCCGGGGGCGGCCGTGCCTCCGGAGGCGCCGCCACCGGAGGATGCGCCGCCGCAGGCAGCGGCGGCCAGGGCGAGCGCGGCGGCGGCGATCGCGAGTCGGGTGGACCGCATGGTGTCCCTCCTAGGGGTCGGACGGGCGGGTCAGGGAGCGATGGCGAACTCGTGGCGGCGGTTCCAGACCAGCCGCACGCGGCCGCCGCGCAGCCCGGTGACCTCCATGGAGGAGACCTCCAGGTTCTGCTGCAGGACGATGAGCCGCCCCCCGGCGTCGAGGTCGACGAGGAACCTGGTCGAGGCCCCGGCGTACACGACCTCGGCGATCGTGCCGGTGGCGCTGTGCTCCTCGCCGCCGACGGGGGCGTCCACGTCGAGCACCAGGCGCAGCTTCTCGGGGCGGACGCTGTAGGTGCCTTCCTTGCCGAGCACCGATTCCGCCGCCTCGCCGGAGATCAGGTTGGAGGTGCCGACGAACCCCGCCACGAACGGCGTGGAGGGCCGCTCGTACACCTCGGCGGGGGTGCCGACCTGCTCGACGCGGCCCCGGTCGAACACCGCGACACGGTCGCTCATGGTGAGGGCCTCCTCCTGGTCGTGGGTGACGAACAGGAAGGTGATGCCGACCTGGCGCTGGATCTGCTTCAACTCGACCTGCATCTCCTCACGCAGCTTGAGGTCCAGGGCGCCGAGGGGCTCGTCCAGCAGCAGCACCCGCGGCCGGTTGACCAGCGCCCTGGCGAGCGCGACCCGCTGGCGCTGCCCGCCCGAGAGCTGGGAGGGCCGCCGTCCTTCGAACCCCGGCAGGCGCACCGCGGCCAGCGCCTCGGCGGCCCGCTCGCGCCGCTCGCCCTTCGGGACCCTCTTCACCCGCAGGCCGTACTCGACGTTCTGCAGCACGCTCATGTGCGGGAACAGCGCGTAGTCCTGGAAGACGGTGTTGACGTCCCGCTCGAAGGGGGCCAGGCGGGTGACCTCGCGCCCGCCCAGTTCGACGGTGCCGGACGTGGGCGACTCGAAGCCCGCGATCATGCGCAGCACGGTGGTCTTGCCCGACCCCGACGGGCCGAGCATCGCGAAGAACTCGCCGTCGGCGATGTCGAGGTCGACCCCGGCGACCGCCTCCACCGCGCCGAAGTTCTTGCGAAGGCCGCGCAGCCGCACCGCCACGTTCTGGTCTGGCGTGTCGGAAACATATGGAGTCGGGGGTTCGCGGTGAAGCACAAACCGGTATCGCTGTTATGAACCGGGCCAGAGGCATAGGGAGAGCGGCCTCGACCCCGGCGCGGCATACCCCTGCGGTGACCTGCCCCTGCGGGGGGTTGCGGCAGAATTGCCCCATGCCTCTTGAGCAGAAGATCGCCGACCGCCTCAAGCGCACGGCGGACGGGCTGGTGCCCGCGGTGGTCCAGCAGCACGGCACCGGCGAGGTGCTGATGCTGGCCTGGATGGACGACGAGGCGCTGCACCGCACGCTCACCACCGGCCGGGCGACCTACTGGTCGCGCAGCCGCCGCTCCTACTGGGTCAAGGGCGAGACCTCCGGCCACGTCCAGCACGTCAGGCACGTGGCCCTCGACTGCGACGGCGACACCATCCTGCTCCAGGTCGACCAGGTGGGGGCGGCCTGCCACACCGGCGACCGCACCTGCTTCGACGCCGACGTGCTGCGGGTCCAGGAGCCCCAGTGACCCCGCCCGCGGCCCCCGCCCGTACCGGCGCGGCGCGCGGCGGCACCCGCCGCGGGCTGCTGGCCTGGGTGGCGGCCGGCGTCCTTGGGGCGGCGCTCATCCTGCTCGCCTCCGGGCGCATCTGGGCCGAGGTCGCCTACCCGCCCGCTCCCGGCGCCACCCGTTCCGGCACGGTCGCCCTGTCCGGCGGAGACCTGGCGCCCGTCCTGAGCCCGCTCGCCCTGGCCTGCCTGGCCGCGGTGGTCGCCGTGCTCGCCACCCGCGGCCTGTGGCGCAGGGTCGTCGGCGCCCTCATCGCCCTGCTCGGCGCGGCGGCCGCCGTGGCCGCCGGGCAGGGTGCCTCCCCCTCCCGCGCGGTGGAGGTCGCGGGGACGCGCGGCACGCTGACCGGCCTGGCCGAGACGACGGTGTCCGCCATGCCCGCGTGGCCGGTCGCCGCCGCCGCGGGGGGCCTGGCGCTCGCCGCGGCCGGCGCGGTCGCGGTGGCGCGCGGCGGCCGCTGGCCCGCCATGTCCGAGCGGTACGAGCGGCGGGGCCCTCGCCCGGACGACGCCGCCGGCGCCGCCCGTGGAGAGCGTGGAGAGCGTCCGGCCAGGTCCGAGCGGTCGCTGTGGGACGCGCTCGACCAGGGCGTCGATCCGACCGAGGGTGAGGGGCCGGGCGGGCGGCAGGGCTGACCTGATGTCCCCGCAATATGACAAGTTGTCCACAAAGCGGAACAACGCCCATGCGCGTCACCGGTCGTCGCTATGCTGCCGCAGCGCAATACGCGATTTCACTCACAGGAGCCTTCCATGAGCTACGGGAATCAGCCGGGCAATCCTGAGGGGTACGACCCTCAGCAGCCCGGTGGCCAGCCCTCCGGGGGGTACGGCCAGCAGGACGGCGGCTACGGGCAGCAGCAGCCGGGGTACGGACAGCAAGGCGGGGGATACGGCCAGCAGGGGGGCTACGGCCAGCAGGGGTACGGGCAGCAGGGCTACGGTCAGCAGGGCGGATACCCGCCGCCCCAGGGCGGTTACGGGCAGGGCCCCTACGGAGGCGGGCCGCCCGCGCCGGACAACCACCTGGTCCCGGCGATCCTCACCACGCTGTTCTGCTGCCTGCCCTTCGGCATCGTCTCGATCGTCAAGTCGTCGCAGGTCAACTCCAAGTGGGCCGTCGGCGACTACCAGGGGGCCATCGCCGCCTCCGAAGAGGCGAAGACCTGGTGGAAGCGGGCCCTCATCTGGGGCATCGTCGTCGACGTCGTCGTGATCGTCGGGTACTTCCTGCTGCTGGCCGTGGTCTTCAGCACCGCGAGCACCCACGGCTACAACTACTGATGACGACGCACGCGGAACACACCGGGAGGCGCGGCACGGGCCGCCTGCGGTCCATGCTCGCGCCCTTCGGCGCCGCGGCGCTCACGGGGGCGGTGTTCACCTACGTGGGCATGGTCGACCCCAACCAGGCCGGCCACTACCCGACCTGCCCCTTCCTGTTCATCACCGGGCTGTACTGCCCCGGTTGCGGCACACTGCGCACCATCCATGCCCTCGCGCACGGCGACGTCGTGGCGGCCGTCGGGCTCAACCCGCTGGCCGTGGCGACCGTCCCTTTCCTGCTGTTCTGGTGGGGGCGGTGGGCTCTGCGCACCTGGCAGGGGCGGCCGGTCCGCACGACGCTGGCCCACCCGGCCTACATCTGGGCGTTCCTCGCGCTGGTGATCGTCTACTGGATCGTGCGGAATCTGCCTTTCGGCAGGTTCCTCGCGCCATGACGCTTCACGATCGCCACCCTGTGGCGAGGCGACGGCGGTAAGCCCGATACCATCGGCAGGGCAAGGTCGGGAGAGGAAGCAGGCCTCCGAGCCGATCAGCCGATCGGGGCGAGGCCGTCCTCGGCCCGGGGGTACAGCGACGGAGGGACCCGGTACGGGTGAGCGAGCCAAGCGAGGAGATCAAGTGAGCGTGCTCGACGAGATCCTGGACGGCGTGCGGGCCGACCTCGCCGACCGGCAGCAGGCCGTGTCGCTGGCGGAGCTCAAGGAACGGGCCCAGCGCGCGCCCGCCACCAGGGACGCCTACGCCGCGCTGGGCGGCGACAAGGTCTCCGTCATCGCCGAGGTCAAGCGGTCCAGCCCTTCCAAGGGGGCCCTGGCCGCGATCGCCGACCCCGCGGCGCTGGCCGGCGACTACGAGGCGGGCGGGGCGCACGTCATCAGCGTGCTGACCGAGGGCCGCCGCTTCGGCGGCAGCCTGGACGACCTCGCCGCGGTCCGCGCGGCGGTGGACATTCCGGTCCTGCGCAAGGACTTCGTGGTCAGCTCCTACCAGCTATGGGAGGCCCGGGCGCACGGCGCCGACCTCGCGCTGCTGATCGTGGCCGCCCTCGAGCAGAACGCCCTGGTCTCTTTGATCGAAAGGGCCGAGTCGATCGGCCTGGCGCCGCTCGTCGAGGTGCATACTGAAGACGAGCTCGACCGGGCGCTGGAAGCCGGTGCCAAGATCGTCGGAGTGAACGCGCGGAACCTCAAGACCCTGGAGGTCGACCGCGACGTCTTCGCCCGGATCGCGCCCAAGATCCCGGACGGCGTCATCAAGATCGCCGAGTCCGGCGTGCGCGGCCCGCACGACCTGCTGGCCTACGCCCGCGCCGGCGCCGACGCCGTGCTCGTCGGCGAGAGCCTGGTCACCGGCAAGGACCCCCGTGCCGCCGTGGTCGACCTGGTCACCGCCGGAGCGCACCCCGCATCGCGACTCGACAACGGACCCGAGAGGCAGCAGTGACCATCGCAGAAGGTCCCATCATCACCGCCGCCGACCTCGTGGGCGGCGGCGTGGCCGGCGACGACCCCGACACCCGGGGGCGCTTCGGCGTCTTCGGCGGCCGGTTCGTGCCCGAGGCGCTGATCCCCGCCCTCGACGAGGTCGCCAAGGTCTACGCCGAGGCCAAGAACGACCCCGCGTTCGTCGCCGAGTTCGACCACCTGCTGCGCACCTACGCCGGGCGGCCGACCACGATCACCGAGGTCAAGCGGTTCGGCGAGGTGGCCGGCGGCGCCCGCGTGCTGCTCAAGCGCGAGGACCTCACGCACACCGGCGCCCACAAGATCAACAACGTGCTCGGCCAGGCCCTGCTCACCAAGCGCCTCGGCAAGAGCCGCGTCATCGCCGAGACCGGCGCCGGCCAGCACGGCGTCGCCACCGCCACCGCCTGCGCGCTGCTCGGCCTCGAGTGCGTCATCTACATGGGCGAGGTCGACTGCGAGCGCCAGGCGCTCAACGTCGCCCGCATGAAGCTCCTCGGCGCCCGGGTCGTCCCGGTCGCCAACGGCAGCCGCACCCTCAAGGACGCCATCAACGAGGCCTTCCGCGACTGGGTGACCAACGTCGACGACACCCACTACCTGTTCGGCACCGTCGCCGGCCCCCACCCCTTCCCCGAGATCGTCCGCGACTTCGCGCGCATCATCGGCGTCGAGGCCCGCCGCCAGGTGCTCGACCTCACCGGCCGCCTGCCCGACGCCGTCGCGGCGGCCGTCGGCGGCGGCTCCAACGCCATCGGCCTGTTCCACGCCTTCATCGGCGACGAGGGCGTCGCCATGCACGGCTACGAGGCCGCGGGGCACGGCGTCGAGTCCGGCGAGCACGCCTGCACCCTCACCGAGGGCTCCATCGGCGTCCTGCACGGCTCGCGCACCTACGTCCTGCAGGACGACGAGGGCCAGACCATCGAGTCCCACTCCATCTCGGCGGGCCTGGACTACCCCGGCGTCGGCCCCGAGCACGCCTGGCTCAAGGACACCGGCCGCGCCACCTACCACGGCATCACCGACGACGAGGCGATGGAGGCCTTCTCGCTGCTCGCGCGCACCGAAGGCATCATCCCCGCCATCGAGTCGGCGCACGCCCTGGCGGGCGTCGTCAAGCTCGGCCGCGAGCTCGGCCCGGAGGCGACCATCCTGGTCAACCTCTCCGGGCGCGGCGACAAGGACATGGGCACCGCCATGAAGTACTTCGACCTGTAGGCCTCCAGACACCTGTAAGCGGGACATCCTGACATGACGACTCTTCAGACGGTGTTCGAGAAGGCGCGGGCCGACAAGCGGGCCGCCCTCGTCGGGTACCTCCCGGCCGGCTTCCCCACCAAGGACGGCGCCATCGCCGCGGCCACCGCCATGGTGGAGGCCGGCTGTGACGTCATCGAGATCGGCCTGCCCTACTCCGACCCGCTGATGGACGGTCCCACCATCCAGGACGCCGTGCACCGCGCCCTGGTCAACGGCACGCGCATCGCCGACGTGATGCGCACGGTGGAAGGCGTGGCCAAGAGCGGCGCCGCGGTGCTCGTCATGACCTACTGGAACCCGATCGACCGCTACGGCGCCGAGCGGTTCGCCCGCGAGCTCGCCGACGCCGGCGGCACCGGCACCATCACCCCCGACCTCACTCCCGAGGAGGCCGGGCCCTGGCGCGAGTACAGCGCGGCGGCCGGCATCGACACCGTCTTCCTCGTCGCGCCGAGCTCGCCCGACGAGCGCATCAAGGCCGTCACCGAGTGCTGCACCGGCTTCGTGTACGCCGCCTCGCTCATGGGCGTCACCGGCGCGCGCGCGAGCGTGAGCAGCGCCGCCGGGGGCCTGGTGAAGCGCTGCCGTCCGCACACCGGCCTGCCCGTGTGCGTGGGTCTCGGCGTCGGCACCGGCGCGCAGGCCGCCGAGGTGGCCGGGTACGCCGACGGCGTCATCGTGGGCTCGGCGTTCATCCGCCGGCTGCTGGACGCCCCCGACGAGGCCGCGGGCCTCGCGTCGGTGCGCGAGCTGGCGGCCGAGCTGGCCACCGGCGTCCGCGCCTGACCGGCCCGCTCCCGCCTGCCCGGCCCGCCCGCTCCTGAGCGCCTGAGCGGTTCGTCCGTTCGCGAGAACATCTGACCGGCTCGACCGCTTGTGGAACGTCTGACCGGCTCGACCGCTCGGGGAGTAGGTGACCGGCTCATCCGCTGCGGGATCGTGGTCGGTTCGCCCGGGCCTGCCCGGGCAAGGGTCTTTCGTCCCTCCAGCGAGGGCGATGCGTCCGTTTCCCGAGCTCACGGCCGTGTGGCAGTCTACGGACGAAGATTGCTTACCGGGTGCTTATCGGCCTCATGATGGGCTGGTCAGCCGGTAGCCTTCGGCAAGGAAGGCCGCCGCGCGCCGTCGTGACCGGCCCCGATCGCCTGGGGCGTCCACGGCGTGACCCGTCCCGGGCGTCGGCTCGTGGGGATAAGGAGACGAGGATGCTGGTGAGGTCGGGAAGGCCGCGCCGATGAGGTCGCTCAACGCGCACCCGGCGGTACCCTGGGTGACGACGCTCGCGCGGCTGGTGGTCGCCGTCGTGCTGATCGTCGCCGGCTGGCTCAAGATCGGCACACCGGCGCTGTCGATCCAGGCGGTGCAGGCCTACGAGCTGCTGCCGGCGCAGGTCGCCACGGCGGTGGGCTACGGCCTGCCGATCGTCGAGATCGTCGTCGGGGTGCTACTGCTCGCCGGGCTGCTCACGCGCGCGGCGGGCGTGGTGTCCGCGCTGCTCATGCTGGCCTTCGTGATCGGCATCGCCTCGGCGTGGGCGCGCGGCCTGCGCATCGACTGCGGCTGCTTCGGGGGCGGCGGCAAGCTGGCCGCCGGGCAGAGTCCCTCCTACTTCTGGGAGATCCTCAGAGACGGCGGCCTGTTCCTGCTGGGGGTGTGGATCACCCGGTTCGCCCCCGGCCGCCTGTCGCTCGACTCCGCCCTCGGGCTGGTGCCGGCCAGGGCGGCCCGCGACGACGACGAGGACGCCGACGAGAGCGGCGAGGACGACGGGGGAGGCCGCGTGACCGACGACGATCACCGGCCCGACATGAAGGAGAGTCTCTGATGGGAAAGGCCGCGCGGGAGGTCTCGGCCCGCGAGCGCATCAAGGCGCAGCGCGAGAAAGAGCGCGCCCAGCAGCAGCGCAGGCGTCTGGCGACCATCATCACCTCGGTGGTCGTGGTGCTCGCCGTGGTCGGCGGCGGCTGGTGGTACGTCCAGTCGGGCGGGTCCGAGAAGCTCAGCGGCGACCTCGCGCCGATCAGCCTGGCCGCCGACGGCTCGACGGTCATGGCCAAGCCGGGCGTCACCAAGCCCGTCCTCGACATCTACGAGGACTTCCAGTGCCCGGCGTGCAAGGCGTTCGAGCAGACCAGCAGCGCCACGGTGAAGAACATGGCGGCGGCCGGCCAGGTCAAGGTCGTCTACCACGTCGTGAACATCTTCACCCAGGAGCCGACGCTCGGTAACACCACGCGCGCCTCGGCGGCCGCTCGTTGCGTGCCCGGGGGCGGGCAGTGGATGGCCTTCCACGACCGCATCTACAAGGAGCAGCCCCCCGAGAGCCAGAAGGGCTTCGCCATCGACGATCTGGTCAAGTGGGGCAAGGAGGCCGGCGTCACCGACCCCGGCTTCGAGCAGTGCGTCAGGACCCAGAAGTACGCCCAGACCCAGGCCGACTTCAACAAGAAGGCCACCGACTCCAAGGCGTTCGAGAAGGGCACCCCGACGCTGCGGCTGAACGGCCAGGAGATCGACATCAGTATCTCCTTCAACCCTTCCTCGCTGCGCAAGGCGATCCTTGATGCCGCGAAGTAGGCCCGGAACCGGTAACGTCACCTGACATGCCCCTGGCCTCCATTCCCAGCCCGCCAGAAGGGGTCTGGTACCTCGGACCGATCCCTCTGCGCGCCTACGCTTTCTGCATCGTGCTCGGCGTCATCGCCGCCGTATGGATCGGCGAGCGCCGCTGGCGCGCGCGCGGCGGCGAGCCCGGCACCATCACCGACCTGGCCGTCTGGGCCGTCCCGTTCGGCCTGGTCGGCGGCCGGCTCTACCACGTCATCAGCGACTGGCAGCTCTACTTCGCCGACGACGCCCCGAACCGCCCGATCGACGCGCTGTACATCTGGCACGGCGGCCTCGGCATCTGGGGCGCCATCGCGCTCGGCGCGGTCGGAGTGTGGATCGCCTGCCGCAGGCGGGGCATCTCGCTGTCGGCGGTCGCCGACACGGTCGCGCCGGGCATCGCGGTGGCGCAGGCCATCGGCCGCTGGGGCAACTACTTCAACCAGGAGCTGTTCGGCGGGCCGACCAGCCTGCCCTGGGGGCTGGAGATCGATCCGGGCCGTCCCGGCACGATCCCCGGGGTGTCGACCTATCACCCCACTTTCCTGTACGAGTCGCTGTGGGACCTGGCCCTGGCCGGCGTGCTGGTGTGGGCGGGCAGGCGCTACGCGCTGCGTCACGCCCGGCTGTTCGCGGTGTACGTCGCCGGCTACACCCTGGGCCGCTTCTGGATCGAAGGCATGCGGGTCGACCCGGCCCACCAGATCCTCGGCCTGCGGCTCAACCAGTGGACCTCCATCGTCATCTTCCTCGGCGCCCTGGTCTACCTCTACCTGACCAGGAACAAGACCACCGAGGAGATCGTCGTCCCGCTGCACGGGGCCGGCGCCGATCCCGCGCACGACGCCGCGCAGGCGGACGACCACGAGATCGCCGCCGCCTCCGCGGCCGACGGGTCCTCCTCCGCCGAGCCGGGAGAGCAGGCCGAGGGCGAGGCCCCCGCAAAGGACAGGCCGGAGGCCGGTGACCCTCCGGCCGACGAGCGGGCCGAGGCCACCTCACCGGCCCCCGGCGAGCGGGCTGACGCCACTTCACCGACTCCGGGCGAGCGAGGCGAGGCAGCCTCGCCGGCGGACGCCCCCGGCGGCCGGGCATCCGCCGCGGCCGCGGCGTCCACGAGCGCTGACGACGAGTCCACCGGCGCTCGCGAGAGCGCGCCGGTCGCGTCCGGTGACGCGGCGCGGGAAGGCGAAAGCGCGGCGGCGGCCCCGGTGGCACCGGCGTCGGAGGCGAATTCACGATGACCCATGGCGGCCTCTCGGGGGGGCACGCCGAGATGGGGCCCGGTAGCGGTCCGGCGGGAGACGGCGCCCAGTGAGCACGCGCAGCAAGCGGCGCCGCGCCTCGTTCGAGGTGGACGCCCTGTCCGAGCGCGGGCTGACCCAGCGGCAGCAGCGCATCCTGTTCGGCGCCGGCACGGTGGTGGCGGTGCTGGTGGGCGGCTTCGGCCTGACCGCCGTCGTCAGCAACCTCGGCGTGTCGGCCCCGGCCGCCGAGGAGTCCTCCGCGCCCGATGCGATCGGGCTGCTCAGCCCGGAGGACTACCAGGCCTGGCCCTCGCCCAAGCTGTTCGGGCCGATCGACGACCGCAAGGCCGACCAGGCGCCGCTGCGCGCCGAGGAGGTCTTCCCGGTCAAGACCGTCCGCAGCGGGACGCTGACGCTCAAGCTCGCCGGCCGCCGTCTCGACGGCGCCTGCGCTCCCGCGGTGTGGGGCGGCGGCGTGCTGGCGAAACTCGGGCAGACCGGCTGCACGCAGGCCGTGCGCGGCATCTACCTCAGCGCCGACCGCCGGTACGTCGCCCAGTACACGTTGTTCAACATGGCCGACGCCGCCGCCGCCGGCGGGTTCGTGCAGCAGATGACCACGCTCTACCGGGGCGGCGGCTGGGTGCGCCCGCTGGAGTCCAAGGGGGCGGCGTTCCCGCAGGACGGCTACTCCGAGGCCAGCGGTCACGCGATGGGGCACTACGCCGGGTTCGTCTGGGTCGGGCGGGCCGACGGCCAGGAGGCCACGCCCAAGGACGACTTCGTCTCGCTGGCCCTGGGCGCCCGGGCGGCCGAGAAGGCCATCTACCGTCGCGTCGTCGCCGTCACGGGCCCGACCGCGGCGCCGCCGGCCGGGTAGGGTGCGTGCCCATGCCCAGCCGTAAGGTGATCGCCGTGGCGGTCGCGGCCGTCCTGGCCGGCGCCGGAGCGGCGGTGTTCCTGCTCACCCGGCCCGAGACCGGGCCGGTTCCCGGCAGGGTCCGCGCCGAGCGCACCTCCGCGTTGTACGCCCCCATAGCGAGCCGGCGCGACGATCCGCGCCCGTTGAGCGAGGCCGAGGTGTTCGGGCAGGCCGCCGCCCTCTCGGCGTCGGGGGTGACCATGCGGCGCGGCCAGGTCGCGGTGTCGGCCGACTGCTCGCGGGCGCTGTGGGGGAGCGGCCCGGCCGCGGCGGCGGCCGGGTGCGCACAGGTGGTGCGGGCGAGCTTCGCCGGCGCGGACGGCGGGGTGTCCGGCCAGTACGCCGTGTTCGACATGCCCGACGCGGCCGCGGCGGACCGGCTGGCGGACGCGCTGGCCGCCCGGCCGGACCAGGGCTTCCTGCGGCTCGCCGCGGGCCAGCCCGCCTCGTTCGACGCCGGGCACAGCAGGGCCGAGGTGCGGGCGCTCGGGCACTTCGTCGTGGTCAACTGGGTGGGTCCGGTCGGCGACACCGGCCGCGCCGACCTGACGCTGCCACAGGTGGCGCTGGAGGGGCTGGGTGGCTTCGTCCAGAGCCGCGTCCTGGCCGCGAGCGGCTGACCCGCCCGGGCGCCGGCCGGCGGCCGGAAGGGGCGGGGAAGGGGCGGCCGGGCGCGTGGGGTGAGTGGAGCATGGTATAAGGAGTGGGGACCGTAGGGAAACTTGACTCTCGCCTGACCGGTTACAGAACCCTTACCGGGGCCTTCACCTGGAATAACGTCCATTTTTCCGGCGTTCCTTCACTGCGGCCGGGGACGCACGGCAGCGGGCACATCGCAGTGCCCCCACATGGTGAATGTTCGCGATTCCCACCGGGTGGGCACTATTCCGGCAGGGTGCGGTAGTCTCTACACACCTAACAGCAGCAGGGCCAACGTCGTCCCTCTTGCCTGCAATCGCCAATCAAGACGAAGCAGACGAAGACGACGGGAGGGATTCAATGCCTGCTGCCCGCCTCGGGTTCCCCGAGCCCCAGGGCCTATATCACCCCTCGCAGGAGCACGACGCCTGTGGTGTGGCGATGGTCGCGGACGTCGCCGGGCGCCGAAGCCACGACATCGTCGCCAAGGCCCTGACGGCACTCTGCAACCTGGACCACCGAGGGGCCAAGGGTAGCGAACCAGACACCGGTGACGGCGCGGGGATTCTCACCCAAATACCTGACGCGTTCCTCCGTGACGCGGTGGACTTCCCCCTTCCCCCGGCCGGTTCCTACGCCGCCGGCGTCGCCTACCTGCCGATGGACGAGCAGGCCCGCGCGACCGCCGTCCGCATGATCGAGGAGATCGCCGCCGAGGAGGGACTGACCGTCCACGGCTGGCGCGAGGTGCCGATCGACACCGCCCACGCCGGGCCGAGCGCCCGCGCGGTCATGCCGACCTTCCGGCAGCTGTTCGTGTCCTCCCCGAACGGCGAGTCCGGTCTGGAGCTGGACCGGCTGGCCTTCTGCCTGCGCAAGCGGGCCGAGCACGAGGTGGACGTCTACTTCCCCTCGCTGTCCTCGCGCACCATCGTCTACAAGGGCATGCTGACCACCCCGCAGCTCGAGCCGTTCTTCCCCGACCTGTCCGACGAGAGGTTCGTCAGCGCGATCGCCCTGGTGCACTCGCGGTTCTCGACCAACACCTTCCCGTCGTGGCCGCTGGCCCACCCCTACCGGTACGTCGCGCACAACGGCGAGATCAACACCGTCAAGGGCAACCGCAACTGGATGCGGGCCCGCGAGGCGATGCTGGCCACCGACCTGATCCCCGGCGACCTGACGCGGCTGTTCCCGATCTGCGACCCCGACGGCTCCGACACCGCCTCCTTCGACGAGTGCCTGGAGCTGCTGCACCTGGGCGGCCGGAGCCTGCCGCACGCGGTGCTGATGATGATCCCCGAGGCGTGGGAGAACCACACCGAGATGGATCCGGCGCGGCGCGCCTTCTACGAGTACCACTCCACCTCGATGGAGGCGTGGGACGGCCCCGCGTCGATCACCTTCAGCGACGGCACCCTGGTCGGCGCGGTCCTCGACCGCAACGGCCTGCGCCCGGGACGCTTCTGGGTGACCGACGACGGCCTGGTCGTGCTGGCCTCGGAGGCCGGCGTGCTGGACATCGAGCCGTCCAGGGTCGTGCGCAAGGGCCGCCTCCAGCCGGGCAAGATGTTCCTGGTCGACACCTCGCGCGGCAAGATCATCGAAGACGACGAGATCAAGGCCGAGCTGGCCGCCGCCCACCCCTACGGCGACTGGCTGCACGCCGGGCTGATCCGCTTCGAGGAGCTGCCCGAGCGCCAGCGCCCGATCGTCACCCACGAGGCCCTGGTCAAGCGCCAGCAGACCTTCGGTTACACCGAGGAGGAGCTGCGCGTCATCCTGGCCCCGATGGCCAAGGCCGGCGCCGAGCCGATCGGCTCGATGGGCACCGACAGCCCGGTCGCCGTGCTGAGCGAAAAGCCCCGGCTGCTGTTCGACTACTTCAGCCAGTTGTTCGCCCAGGTCACCAACCCGCCGCTGGACGCGATCCGCGAAGAGTTGGTCACCTCGCTGCAGACGACCATCGGCCCCGAGGGCAACCTGCTCGCGCCGGACCCGGCGTCCTGCCGCCGGCTCGTCCTGCCCTACCCGGTGGTCGACAACGACGAGCTCGCCAAGATCATCCACATCAACGACGAGGGCGCGCTGCCCGGCTTCCAGCCGCACGTCGTCTCCGGCCTGTTCGAGGTCGCGGGCGGCGGCGAGGCGCTGCTGCACCGCCTCGAGGAGATCTGCGCCGAGGTGTCGCGGGCCATCGCGGACGGCTCGCGCACCATCGTGCTGTCGGACCGCGGCTCCGACGCCCGCCTGGCGCCGATCCCGTCGCTGCTGCTCACCGGCGCGGTGCACCACCACCTGATCCACGAGAAGTCGCGCACCCGCGTCGGCCTGGTCGTCGAGACCGGGGAGGCCCGCGAGGCCCACCACATGGCGCTGCTCATCGGCTACGGCGCCTCGGCGGTCAACCCCTACCTGGCGATCGAGACCATCGAGGACCTGATCGCCTCCGGGGCGCTGGCCCTGGAGCCGCGCGCCGCGGTGCGCAACCTGATCAAGGCGTACGGCAAGGGCGTCCTGAAGATCATGTCCAAGATGGGCGTGTCCACGGTCGCCTCCTACACCGGCGCGCAGATCTTCGAGGCGCTCGGGCTGAGCCAGGAGGTCATCGACGCCTGCTTCGCGGGCACCACCTCCCGGCTGGGCGGCGTCGGCTTCGACGTGCTCGCCAAGGAGGCCGCGCTGCGCCACCAGCGGGCCTACCCGCGCGCCGAGAACCCCCACCGCCGCCTGGAGGTCGGCGGGGAGTACCAGTGGCGCCGCGAGGGCGAGCCGCACCTGTTCAACCCCGACACCGTCTTCCGGCTCCAGCACGCCACCCGCACCCGCCGGTACGAGATCTTCAAGCAGTACACCGAGCTGGTCGACACCCAGGCCGAGAAGCTCATGACCCTGCGCGGGCTGTTCAGGCTGCGCGAGGGCGTGCGCCCGCCGGTGCCGATCGAGGAGGTCGAGCCGGTCTCGGCGATCGTCCGGCGATTCTCCACCGGCGCGATGTCCTACGGGTCGATCTCCAAGGAGGCCCACGAGACCATCGCGATCGCGATGAACCGGCTGGGCGCCAAGTCCAACACCGGCGAGGGCGGCGAGGACCCCGAGCGGCTGTACGACGCGACGCGCCGCAGCGCCATCAAGCAGGTGGCCTCCGGCCGGTTCGGCGTGACCAGCGAGTACCTGGTCAACGCCGACGACCTGCAGATCAAGATGGCCCAGGGCGCCAAGCCGGGCGAGGGCGGCCAGCTGCCCGGCCACAAGGTCTACCCGTGGATCGCCAAGACCCGGCACTCCACGCCGGGCGTCGGTCTGATCTCGCCGCCGCCGCACCACGACATCTACTCCATCGAGGACCTGGCCCAGCTCATCCACGACCTGAAGAACAGCAACCCCACGGCGCGCGTGCACGTGAAGCTCGTCGCGGAGGTCGGGGTCGGGACGGTCGCGGCCGGGGTCAGCAAGGCGCACGCCGACGTGGTGCTCATCTCCGGCCACGACGGCGGCACCGGCGCCTCGCCGCTCACCTCGATCAAGCACGCGGGCGCCCCCTGGGAGCTCGGCCTGGCCGAGACCCAGCAGACGCTGCTGCTCAACGGCCTTCGCGACCGCATCGTCGTACAGGCCGACGGCCAGCTCAAGACCGGCCGGGACGTGGTGGTCGCCGCGCTGCTCGGCGCCGAGGAGTTCGGCTTCGCCACCGCGCCGCTGGTGGTCTCCGGCTGCGTCATGATGCGCGTCTGCCACCTGGACACCTGCCCGGTCGGCGTCGCCACCCAGAACCCCGAGCTGCGCAAGCGGTTCGCCGGCAAGCCCGAGTTCGTGGTCAACTTCTTCGAGTTCATCGCCGAGGAGGTCCGCGAGTATCTGGCGGCGCTCGGCTTCCGCTCGATCGACGAGGCCGTCGGCCACGCCGAGATGCTGGACACCACCGCCGCCGAGGACCACTGGAAGGCCGCGGGCCTCGACCTGTCGCCGATCCTGCACGTGCCTTCCCTGCCGGAGGGCACGCCGCTGCGGCGCGTGGTCGAGCAGGACCACGGCCTGGACAGGGCGCTGGACAACACGCTGATCCAGCTCGCCGAGGGCGCGCTGCAGTTCGGCGAGCGGGTGACGCTGGAGCTGCCCATCCGCAACGTCAACCGCACGGTCGGCACCATGCTCGGCCACCAGGTGACCAAGCGGCACGGCGGTGCCGGCCTGCCCGACAACACCATCGACGTGAGCTTCACCGGCTCGGCGGGCAACTCCCTCGGGGCCTTCGTGCCCAGGGGAGTCACCCTGCGGCTCACCGGCGACGCCAACGACTACCTGGCCAAGGGGCTGTCGGGCGGACGGGTGACCGTGCGCCCGCACCCGGACGCGCCGTTCAGCGCCGAGACCCAGGTGATCGCCGGCAACGTCGGCCTGTACGGGGCGACCTCCGGCGAGGTGTTCATCAGCGGCGTCGTCGGCGAGCGGTTCTGCGTGCGCAACTCCGGCGCCACCGCCGTCGTGGAGGGCGTGGGCGACCACGGCTGTGAGTACATGACCGGCGGCCGGGTGGTCGTGCTCGGCCCGACCGGGCGCAACTTCGCGGCCGGCATGTCCGGCGGCATCGCCTACGTGCTCGACCTCGACGCCGAGCGGGTCAACCGCGAGATGGTCGCCATCGAGGAGCTCACCGAGGAGGACTCGGAGTTCCTGCGCGACGTCGTTGAGCGCCACCTCGCCGAGACGGGCTCGACGGTCGCCAAGACGCTGCTGGACGACTGGGACGGCACGCTCACCCGCTTCGGCAAGATCATGCCGGTGGACTACAAGCGGGTCCTGCTGGCGCAGGAGGCCGCGCGCGCCGAGGGCAGGGACATCGACCAGGCGGTCATGGCCGCCGTACAGGGTTAAGGGAGGTTTCACCGATGGCCGACCCCAAGGGGTTTTTGACGCACGAGCGTGAGCTGCCGGCGCGCCGCCCGGTCGACGTCCGCATCCGCGACTGGCGGGAGGTCTACGAGGACTTCCCGCGGCCCGCCCTGACCAGGCAGGCCGCCCGCTGCATGGACTGCGGCATCCCGTTCTGCCACAACGGCTGCCCGCTCGGCAACCTCATCCCCGAGTGGAACGACCTGGTCTACCGCGACGACTGGCGCGAGGCGATCGAGCGGCTGCACGCCACCAACAACTTCCCGGAGTTCACCGGCCGCCTGTGCCCGGCTCCGTGTGAGGCGGCGTGCGTCCTCGGCATCAACGCGGACCCGGTGGCGATCAAGCGGGTCGAGGTGGAGATCATCGACCGGGCCTTCGACGAGGGCTGGGTGACGCCGCAGCCGCCGTCGGCCAAGACCGGCAAGCGGGTCGCCGTCGTCGGCTCGGGCCCGGCCGGGCTGGCCGCCGCCCAGCAGCTCACCCGCGCCGGTCACGACGTGGTGGTCTTCGAGCGGGCCGACCGCGTCGGCGGCCTGCTGCGGTACGGCATCCCCGAGTTCAAGATGGAGAAGCGGCACATCGACCGGCGCCTTTCGCAGATGCGCGCCGAGGGCACCGAGTTCCGCGCCGGCGTCAACGTGGGCGTGGACGTCACCGCCGAGCGGCTGCGCGAGGAGTTCGACGCCGTCGTCCTGGCCGGCGGCGCCACCGCCTGGCGCGACCTGCCGGTGACGGGCCGCGAGTACGAGGGCATCTACCAGGCCATGGAGTACCTGCCCCTGTCCAACAAGGTGCAGGAGGGCGACCTGCCCGCCTCGCCGGTGTCGGCCGAGGGCAAGCACGTCGTGGTGATCGGCGGCGGCGACACCGGCGCCGACTGCATCGGCACGGCGGTGCGCCAGGGCGCGCTGTCGGTCACCCAGCTGGAGATCATGCCGAAGCCGCCGGAGCTGCGGCCGGACTCCCAGCCGTGGCCGACCTACCCGATGCTGTTCAAGATGGAGAGCGCCCACGAGGAGCTGGAGGCCGGGGACGGCGCGCGGGTGTACGCCGTCTCGACCACCGAGTTCGTCGCCGACGAGCAGGGACGGGTGAAGGCCCTGCGGCTGGTGGACGTCGAGGGCCCGGCGAGCGGGTTCCGGCCGATCCCCGGCACCGAGCGGGAGATCCCGGCCGAGCTGGTCACGCTGGCGATAGGCTTCCTCGGTCCCGAGAAGGGGGCTCTGCTCACCGACCTGGCGGCCCTGTCCGCCGACCCGGACGCGTTCTTCGACGCCCGGGGCAACGTCGCGCGCGACAAGTCCTACATGTCGGGCGTGGAGGGCGTCTTCGTCGCCGGTGACATGGGCCGGGGGCAGTCGCTCATCGTGTGGGCGATCGCGGAGGGCCGCTCGGCGGCCGCCGCGGCCGACCATTTCCTGAGCGGCCGGACGGCGCTGCCCGTCGCGATCCCGCCGACGGCCCGGCCGCTGGTGTGACGCTCTGAAGGACGGCCTGAAGGACGGCGTCCCCCGATTCGGGGCGCCGTCCTTTTTGTAGTAATCCGGTCATCCCATACGGTGTTTATAGCTATATATGTGTGTAATGGGTCGAATGCCGGAGTATCTGATCGCAGTTTGCTTTGGTGCTCGATCCCCTGAAAGATGCTGCCTCGTTGTAGGACAGGCATGAGGGGAAGGTCCATGGTGCGGGGGTACAAACGCCTGGCGGGCGCCGCCGTCTCACTCGCGGTGGCGGGTACGCTCGCCGCCGCCTCGCTGGTGACAGGGGCGGGTCCGGCGGGCGCCGCGCCGCCGGTCGCGGGCAGGGGTGAGTACCTCGTCTTCTATGGCGCGGGCGCCCAGGCCGAGGCGCTGAGCGCCGTCAAGGCGGGCGGAGGCGTCGCCGCCGCCGTCGAGGCCAAGCTCGGCTACATCATCGCCCGGGGCCCTCGCACGGGCTTCGCCGAGGCGCTCGGCGCGAGTCCCGCCGTCGTCGGCGTGACCGACAATCGCCGCATCGGCGCCGCCACGGCCGTCGCCGCCGGCGCCGGCCCGCTCACGGCGCCGCTGTCGCCGGCCGCCGCCGAAGGCGCCTCGGCCGAGGACGCCTCCGCCGCGAACGCCTCCGCCGCGGGCGCGCCCGCCGCGAACGCCTTCAACGGGAAGTCGGTCAAGGCCGAACCCCTGGCGGGACGCCAGTGGGACATGAGGATGATCGGCGCCACCCCCTCGGGCTCCTACGCCGTCAACCGGGCGAACAAGAAGGTCACGGTCGGCATCATCGACACCGGCGTGGACGGCAGGCACCCCGACATCGCCCCGAACTTCAACCGGGCGCTGAGCCGCAACTTCGTGACCGACCACCCGAAGGACCCCAACGGCAAGACGCTCGACGGGCCGTGCGAGGTCAAGAGCTGCAAGGACCCCGCCGACGTGGACGACGACGGGCACGGCACCCACGTCGCCAGCACCATCGGCTCGCCGATCAACGGCATCGGCGTCGCGGGCGTGGCGCCCGATGTCTCGCTCGTCAACATCCGCGCCGGCACCGACGCCGGGTTCTTCTTCCTCAAGCCGGTCCTCGACGCGCTCACCTACGCCGGCGACGCGGGCATCGACGTGGTCAACATGAGCTTCTTCGTCGACCCGTGGACGTTCAACTGCACCAACAACCCGGCCGACTCCAAGGCCGATCGGCTCCAGCAGGCCGGCATCGTCACCGGCGTCCAGCGCGCGCTCGACTACGCCCGGGCCCGCGGCGTCACGCTCGTCAGCGCTCTCGGCAACGGCTCGACCGACCTCGGCGACCCCACGACCGACAAGGAGAGCCCCGGCTATCCGCTGGGCAAGGAGCGCGAGCGCACCATCGACAACTCGTGCGTGAACGTCCCGGCCGAGTCGCGCGGCGTCATCTCCGTCTCCGCCCTCGGCCCCAGCAAGCGCAAGGCCTGGTACTCCGACTACGGCACCGAGCAGACCGACCTGTCGGCCCCCGGCGGCGACCCCTCCGACGCCGGCACCTCGCTCAAGGGCGCCACCAGGGAGATCCTGGCCGCCGCGCCGACGCACGTGCTGCGCCGCGAGAAGCTCATCGACGCCGCGGGCAAGCCCCTCGGCGGCTCGGTGGTGCGCGAGTGCCACCACGGGCACTGCTCCTACTACCAGTACCTGTCCGGCACCTCCATGGCCTCCCCGCACGCCGCGGGCGTCGCGGCCATCCTGGTGGCCCGTTTCGGCAGGCCGGGCAAGGGCGGGCTGACGCTGTCCCCGTCCAGGGTCGAGCAGTTGCTGTACGCCACGGCCACCCCGGTGAGCTGCCCGGCCTCGGGCTCGACCACCTACTCGGTGAGCGAGGAGACCCACACCTGCGCCGGGCCGGCCGCGAAGAACGGCTTCTACGGGCACGGCCTGGTCAACGCCTACCGGGCGGCCACGGCCAAGGGCTGAACGGCCTCCGAACGCCTTCTGAGGCCCCGTCCGGCGCGTCCGGGCGGGGCCTTGCGGGCGTTCACCGGGCAGGGCGCCCGCCGTTCACCTGCCGGGCCGCCGGCGGTCCACCGGGTCCGTACGGCCTGCGGGCACGCTGCGGGGCAACTATCCTTCCTAGAGCACGCAACACGAAAACGGACCCCGCGCGCCCTTCCGCGCCGGTCGCGGCCTCTGCCCGAAAGAAACGGGCCCCACCTGCGGCGACGTGCGGAGCGCACGCGATGGCAAGGCTGATGTCACCTGGATTTCCCCAGGGGCTGTGCACTTCGTCATCATCAAGTGGTCTGTACCAATTAGGGTAGGACTTGTGAGTCGTCGAGCGAAGATTGTCTGCACACTGGGGCCCGCCACCTCCTCCCCGGAGCGGCTGCGCGAGCTGATCGCCGCCGGAATGAACGTGGCGCGGTTCAACCTCAGTCACGGGAGCCACGAGCTCCACAAGGAGATCCACGGCCGGGTGAGAGAGGCGGCCGCCGAGCTCGGCAAGGCCGTCGGCGTCCTCGCCGACCTGCAGGGCCCGAAGATCCGTGTGGGCCGTTTCGCCGAGGGGCCCGTCCGGCTCGGCTTCGGAGACGTCTTCACCATCACCACCGAGGACGTCCCCGGCGACCGCGCGATCGTCTCCACCACCTACGAGGGCCTGCCCAACGACGTCCAGCCGGGCGACAAGATCCTCGTCGACGACGGCCGCCTGGTGCTGGAGGCCACCGAGGTCGACGGTCCCCGCGTGGTGACCAAGGTGCTCGTCGGCGGCATGATCTCCGACAACAAGGGCCTCAACCTGCCCGGCGTCGCGGTCTCGGCCCCCGCCCTCACCGAGAAGGACGAGGAAGACCTGCGCTGGGCGCTGCGCACCGGCTTCGACATGATCGCGCTGTCGTTCGTGCGCAGCCCCGAGGACGCCCAGATCGTCCGCGCCATCATGGACGAGGAGGGCGTCCACCTGCCTCTCCTCGCCAAGATCGAGAAGCCGCAGGCCGTCGACTGCCTCGAAGAGATCGTCGACGCCTTCGACGGCATCATGGTCGCCCGCGGCGACCTCGGCGTGGAGCTCCCGCTGGAGCAGGTGCCGATCGTGCAGCGCCGCGCCATCGCCCTGGCCAGGGAGAAGGCCCACCCGGTCATCGTGGCCACCCAGATGCTCGACTCCATGATGAGCGCCCCCCGGCCCACCCGCGCCGAGGCCTCCGACGTCGCCTACGCCGTCATGGACGGGGCCGACGCCGTCATGCTGTCCGGCGAGACCTCCGTCGGCAGCTATCCGGTCGAGTCGGTCGCCACCATGGCCCGCATCGCCTCGGCCGCAGAGGCCGAGTCGCTGGAGGCCACCCACACCTTCGACCGGCTTCCCGAGACCACCGGCGGGGCCATCGCCCGCGCGGCGGCCGAGGTCGGCGCCATCGTCGGCGCCAAGGCCCTGTGCGCCTTCACCATGTCGGGGGAGACCGCGCGGCGGCTGGCGCGCTACCGCTCCCCGATCCCGCTGCTGGCCTTCACCTCGGCCCCCGAGGTGCGCGGCCAGCTCGCCCTCACCTGGGGCGTCGAGACCTTCGAGGTGCCGTTCGTGCACCACACCGACGACATGGTGCGTCAGGTGGAGTCGGCCCTGCTGTCCATCGGCCGCTACGAGAAGGGCGACAAGGTCGTCATCGTCGCCGGCTCGCCTCCCGGCAACCACGGCTCCACCAACGCCCTGCGCGTCCACACCATCGGCTCCGCGGTCTCCAGCGAGCACTGACCCACGACGGCGAGCACCGGCAGGCGGCTTCCCGCCTGCCGGTCATCGGCGTTTCCGCGCGATGACGGCCGCATCGCGCGGACGGGCGTGCCGGGGAAGCGGGCGCCGCGGGACACAGGCGCCGAGGTGATCGTGAAGGCCGAGGGGCGGCACAGCGAGGCGTCGGGGCTTGAGAAGAGCGAAGCCGCGCGGCGGTGCCGCGCGGCTGCCCATGCGTGTGCCCCGAGTGGGATTCGAACCCACACTGTATGGATTTTGAGGCCATCGACTCTGCCGTTGGTCTATCGGGGCGCCGTGGTGCTCGTGCCCCTAATCTAGCGGACGTCGGTACTCTCTTGGTCGTGAGTACGCAGCGGCGAGTGGTGATCGCGGAAGATGAGGCGCTGATCCGCCTCGATTTGAAGGAGATGCTGGAAGAAGAGGGTTATGCCGTCGTCGGCGAGGCCGGTGACGGCGAGACGGCGATCAAGCTGGCTCTGGAGCAGCGCCCCGATCTGGTGATCCTGGACGTCAAGATGCCCATCCTCGACGGCATCTCGGCCGCCGAGCGCATCGTGTCCGAGCGCGTGGCGCCGTGCCTGATCCTGACGGCGTTCTCGCAGCGCGACCTGGTCGAGCGGGCGCGGGACGCCGGGGCGATGGCCTATCTGGTCAAGCCGTTCACCAAGTCCGACCTGGTGCCGGCGATCGAGATGGCCGTGAGCCGGCACGAGGAGATCGCGGCCCTCGAGCGCGAGGTCACGACCCTCGGCGAGCGCCTCGAGACGCGCAAGCTCGTCGAGCGGGCCAAGGGCCTGCTGATGGCCGAGCACGGCTGGACCGAGCCGCAGGCGTTCCGCTGGATCCAGAAGGCGTCGATGGACCGGCGGTTGAGCATGCGCCAGGTCGCCCAGGCCGTCGTGAGCGAGGCCAAGCCTCCCGAGGAGTCCTGATCTGACAGCGAGGTCGACACCGTGCCGTCCAGTCGTGTCAGATCGGACGGGTCCGGCGGCGCCCCGTCGCCCGCGAGCCCATACAGTCGATCTTGGTCGGCCATGCAACCGCGATGTGACCTTTACTTTTCGTGCTGATCGCCGAAGAGGACCGGTGTGATAACGAAGCGGTAACGTGATGTGACTCTGTACCGACCTGTGACTTGAGCTGGGTGTAATGCCGTCAACGAACCCTGGCCCAACTGCCAGGGTGGCTCTGTGAACCCGATCCCGGGATGCGGGATCAGGCGAAAGGAAGGCAACCTTGCGGCCCAAGATTGCTCGCCTCGGGGGCGTGCTCGCCGTCGGTGTGGCACTTACCGTTGGTCTCGCCGCCTGTGGTGGCGCTGACTCGGGCTCCAGCACCGGTGGCGGCGATTCCGCGGCGCCCAGCACGCTGAAGATCGGCTTCATGGGGGACCTGACGGGTGAGAACTCCGGCATCGTCATCCCGCCGAGCAACGGCGCTCAGCTTGCCGTGGACGAGTACAACGCGACCAACCCCAAGGTCAAGCTTGAGATGATCAAGTACGACAGCCGCGCTGACGCGACGACGGCGGTGTCCCTGGCCCAGAAGGCGATCAAGGACGACAAGATCGTCGGGCTGGTCGGACCGGCGTTCTCCGGCGAGTCCAAGCAGGCCGTGCCGGTGCTGGAGGAGGCGAAGATCCCGAACATCTCCGCCTCGGCCACCAACGTCGACCTCGCCAAGAACGGATGGAAGTACTGGCACCGCGTCGTCCCGAACGACGGCGTGCAGGGCCCGGCCATCGCCGACTTCGTCGCCGGCGCCGCGGCCGCCAAGAACGTCTTCGTGGTCGACGACAAGTCCGAGTACGGCAAGGGCCTCGCCGACGCGGTGCGCGCCCAGCTGAAGACCAAGGGCGTCACGGTCACCGACGACGCGCTCGACCCGGCCGCCACCGACTACTCCTCGACGGTGACCAAGGTGGCCTCCGCCAAGCCGGACGCGGTGGTCTTCGGTGGCTACTACGCCGGTGCCGGCAAGCTGCTCAAGCAGCTCCGCGACAAGGGCGTGACGGCGAAGTTCTTCTCCGGTGACGGTTCGCTCGACAAGGGCATCATCGAGAGCGCCGGCGCCAAGCAGGCCGAGGGCGCGCTCATCGGCTGCCCCTGCCGCATCCCGACCTCCGCCGAGACCGACGAGAAGGTCAAGAAGTTCGCGGCCGACTACAAGGCGAAGTTCAACGCCGACCCGCTGATCTACGCGACCGAGGGCTATGACGCCATGACGGCCTTCACCAAGGCCCTCGCCGGCGGCGCCACCACCGCCGACGCGATCAACGAGGCGGTCGGCAAGTCCGACTTCGACGGCATCTCCAAGCACATCTCGTTCGACCCCACCGGTGAGCCCTCCGCGAAGTCGATCTACATGTACCAGGTCAAGGACGGCCAGATCGGGCTGCTCGGCGACACGACGACGGCCAAGCTCGGCTGACGGACGTTACGTCAACGGCCAGGTAATGAGGGGCGGGAATCGCAACGGCGCTCCCGCCCCTGTCCGTGTCCGACCTCGCGTGAAGGCTTCCTCGAAAGCGAAACCCTGTGTTCGATAACCTCCTCGGCTCCTTCTGGCCGTACACGATCGACGGCCTCATCCTGGGCGCGATCTACGGCCTCGTCGCCCTCGGCTACACGATGGTGTACGGCGTGCTGCGCCTCATCAACTTCGCGCACTCCGAGATCT
Organism: Sphaerisporangium sp. NPDC005288; assembly: GCF_040607475.1. Classification (NCBI taxonomy): domain Bacteria; kingdom Bacillati; phylum Actinomycetota; class Actinomycetes; order Streptosporangiales; family Streptosporangiaceae; genus Sphaerisporangium; species Sphaerisporangium sp. NPDC005288. Next base: position 55,210 of record NZ_JBEXGT010000006.1, read on the forward strand.
TCATGATCGGCACCATGGCGTCGGCGTTCGTGGTCATGGCGCTCGGCATCACCACGCCGCTCACCGGGCTCGCGCTGGTCGGCGGGCTGCTGCTGATGGTGCTCGCGGGAGGCTTCGCCTCCGCGGGCTCGGCCATGTTGCTGGAGCGCATCGCCTACCGCCCGCTGCGGAAACGCGGCGCCTCGCGCCTGGCCGCACTCATCTCGGCCATCGGCGCCTCGCTCTTCCTCCAGGAGCTCTTCGCCCTGGTGATCATCCCGCACGTGTTCAACCGTCCGCAGCAGGGCCGCAACCAGATGGGTGTGGCCCGCATCATGGAGAAGGACACCCTCTTCACGCTCGGCGGCGCGCAGATCCGGGTCGACCAGGTCCTGATCTTCGTGGCGGCCATCGGCATGATGGTCCTGCTGGACCTGCTGGTGAACCGCACCAAGATCGGCCGCGGCATCCGGGCCACCTCCCAGGACCCCGAGACCGCGGTCCTGATGGGCGTGGACATCGACAAGATCGTGCGGATGACGTTCCTGATCGGTGGCCTGATGGCCGGCGTCGCCGGCGCCCTGTTCGTCCTGCAGTTCGAGGTCACCAAGTTCTCCATCGGCTTCCTCCTCGGCATCAAGGCCTTCACGGCGGCCGTGCTCGGGGGCATCGGCAACCTACGCGGAGCGTTGCTCGGCGGCCTGTTCCTCGGTCTGATCGAGAACTACGGCGCCGCGGTCTTCGGCTCGGGATGGAAGGATGTCATCGCGTTCACGGTTCTCGTCCTGGTCCTGATGTTCCGGCCCACCGGCATTCTCGGTGAATCACTCCAGCAGGCGCGCGCATGAGCACGAACACGATCACCAACGGCAGGAACGCCTTCTCGGCGTTCATCGACGGCGTCCGCGACCGGTGGGCGACCGCCCCGGGCTGGCAGCGCTGGACGCTCTACGTCCTGCTGTTCATCACGGCGCTGCTGCTGCCCTCCGATTCCCTCGGTCCGATCATGTCGCCGTACAGCGACTGGGCCAGCGTCCTGTTCTTCCCCATCGGCACGTACGTGGTGCTCGCGATCGGCCTCAACGTGGTCGTCGGCCAGGCCGGCCTGCTCGACCTCGGGTACGTCGCGTTCTTCGCCATCGGCGGCTACTCGATGGCGCTGCTCGGCACCCGCATGGGGCTGAACTTCTGGGAGATCCTCGTCGCCGGCGTGATCCTGTCGGCGCTCTCCGGGGTGGTGCTGGGTGGGCCTACGCTGCGCCTTCGCGGCGACTACCTGGCCATCGTGACGCTCGGCTTCGGTGAGATCGTCCGCCAGACGGCCGAGAACACCGACGCCATCGGCGGGCCGCGCGGCATCGCCGGCATCCCGCACCCGCCGAGCATCGACGGCGTCACGGTCTTCGGGGTGGACATCTTCCACTACGGTCTGCTCGACCCCCGGCCGTACTACTACCTGCTGGTGGTGGTGGCCACGGCGATCATCATCTTCGTCAAGCGCTGGGAGAAGAGCCGGGTCGGCCGGGCCTGGGCCGCCATCCGCGAGGACGAGGACGCCGCCGAGGTCATGGGCGTGCCCACCTTCAAGTTCAAGCTGCTCGCCTTCGCGATCGGCGCTTCGATCGGCGGCGCCATGGGCGTCGTCTGGGCGTCCAAGACGATCTCGATCAACCCGAACGACTTCCTGTTCATGCTGTCGGCGACCATCCTGGCGGCGGTCGTGATGGGCGGTTCCGGCAACATCCCGGGGGTCATCCTGGGTGCGTTCCTCGTCGCCTGGCTGCCCGAGCGGTTCCGCGGGCTGTCCGAGTACCGCATTCTGGTGTTCGGCGCTGTGCTGGTAGCGTTGATGATCTTCCGTCCGGAGGGCCTGCTGCCCTCACGGCGCCGCAGAGCGGAGCTGGCGGAGGGAACGGGCGGCATGGGCGCCATGGGCGCGGAGGTCCCTGCGCCGGATGCCCACACCGCAGCAGCCGAAGGGGCAGCGAAATGAGCGATCCGCGTCCGCTTCTGCAGCTGCAGAAGGTCAAGATGCAGTTCGGCGGCGTCGTCGCCCTGCGCGAGGTCGAGCTGACGATCAACCAGGGCGAGATCTTCGCGCTCATCGGGCCGAACGGCGCCGGCAAGACGACGGTGTTCAACGTCGTCACCGGCGTCTACCGCCCGACGTCCGGCCAGGTGGTGTTCGACGGTGACCGCATCGACGGGATGAAGCGGTTCAAGGTCACCAAGCGCGGCGTGGCCCGCACCTTCCAGAACATCCGGCTGTTCCACAACATGTCCGCGCTGGAGAACGTCATGGTGGGGGCCGACGCCCACCACCGCGCCGGCATGTTCAGCGCGGCGCTCGGGCTGCCGTGGCACCGCAAGGAGGAGCGCGAGGGCAAGGCCCTGGCGCGCGAGCTGCTGGAGTTCGTCGGCATCGGCAACCGCGCCGAGGAGACCGCCAAGAACCTTCCCTACGGCGACCAGCGGCGGCTGGAGATCGCGCGGGCCCTCGCGACCAAGCCCAAGCTGCTGCTCCTGGACGAGCCCGCGGCGGGCATGAACCCCGCCGAGAAGGAGTCCCTGCAGGGCCTGATCCGCAAGATCCGCGACGCCGGCCACACGGTGCTGCTGATCGAGCACGACATGGCGCTGGTCATGGGCATCAGCGACCGCATCGCGGTGCTGGACTTCGGGCAGAAGATCGCCGACGGCCTCCCCGCCGAGGTGCAGAACGACCCGCGGGTCATCGAGGCGTACTTGGGGGCTCCCGCAGATGCTTCTTGAAATCAAGGACATGCACGTCCACTACGGAAAGATCGAGGCGATCAAGGGCATCTCGCTCGAGGTCGCCGAGGGTGAGATCGTCACGCTCATCGGCGCCAACGGCGCCGGCAAGACGACGACCCTCAAGACCATCTCGGGCCTGCGGCCCCTGTCGTCGGGCACGGTCACCTTCGACGGCAAGGACATCAGCAAGCTTCCCGGGCACAAGCGGGTGCTGGCCGGCATCGGGCAGTCCCCGGAGGGCCGCGGGGTGTTCCCCGGCATGACCGTCACCGAGAACCTGCTGATGGGCGCCTACACCCGCAGCGGCGACCTCACCAAGGATCTCGACGAGGTCTTCGAGCTGTTCCCGCGGCTGGCCGAGCGCAAGAACCAGGCGGGCGGCACGATGTCCGGCGGCGAGCAGCAGATGGTCGCCATCGGCCGCGCGCTGATGAGCAAGCCGAAGGTCCTGCTGCTGGACGAGCCGTCGATGGGCTTGGCGCCGATGCTGGTCGCCCAGATCTTCTCGATCATCAGGGAGATCAACAACCGGGGCACCACCGTGCTGCTGGTCGAGCAGAACGCCCAGCAGGCGCTGCAGCTCGCCCACCGTGCGTACGTCCTGGAGACCGGGCGGGTGGTGAAGTCGGCCGCCGCCTCAGAGCTGCTGGACGACCCGCAGGTCCGCGAGGCGTACCTCGGCGGCGAGCTCGGCGCCCACTGACGGGTGCCGCGCGAGAGTCGCGACGTTCTGAGCGGCCCGGCCGGACGCCTCCGGCCGGGCCGTCGCGGGTCCCGGCCCGGTGACGCGTCCGCGTGCAGCGACGCGTCCAGGCTCGGTGACGCGCCCAGGCTCAGCGGATCGTCACCTCGACGCCCTTGGACTTGCCGATGACGCCGAGCGGAGGCTCGCCGAACAACCGCATCTTGGTGATCTTGGCGTCCTTGGGCACGTCGAACCACAGGTCGAACTCCATGCGCACGAAACTGCCGACCACCAGTTCGAAGGGCTGGCGCTTGGTGGTCTGGGCGGCCAGGTCGATGTGGAAGGAGCGGCCGTCGGAGGCGATCGCCAGCTGCTGGCGGGCGTCGAACTGCTGGTTGCTGCGGTCGATGCTCTCGACGAGGACGCGGATGCGGACGTACTGCCCCTTGGCCGGCCACTCGGCGTGACTGCCCACCAGGCTGGGCATGCCGTCGCGGAACGCCAGGACGTGGAAGCGCATCAGGCCGTCCGTCACGACCGGGGCCTTGATGACCGTCTCGTCCGGCCGCGCGGTCTCGGCGGGGACGGCGTACGTCGCGGACGGCGTCGGCGTCGGCTTGCCAGGGTCGCCGGAAGCGCTGGAGCAGCCGGTCAGGGACAGGGACATGGATGCGATGAGCGTGAAGCCCACCAGGAGGAGAGGCGTCCGCACGATCGAACACTAACCCTCCGATGATCCCGGAGCGCCAGGCGCGGTGATGTGTTGTGCGATCGTTTCTTTCCGGTAATACCCCTGGTGACCAGGTGCGGGACCATGGCCAGGGTTACGGTAACTTAACTTAACTCCGACATACAGCTAAAGAGGAGGACGTTGTGGTCTTTTGGTCCAGGCGTCGCCGTATGACATCAATCGGGGCGCTCGTCGTGGGCGCCGCGTGCCTTCTCTCCGCCTGCGGCGGCGGATCGGACACCGGTGCCACCGCCTCCAACGCGCCGGCCGGCAGTGCCCCGGCCGCCTCGGGGATCAAGCTGATCAACCCGGGCAAGCTCACCACGTGCACGAACCTGCCCTATGAGCCGTTCCAGTACAAGCAGGGCGACAAGACGGTCGGCTTCGACGTCGACATCGTCGACCTGGCGGCCAAGAAGCTCGGCGTGACCCAGGACATCGTGGACATCGACTTCGCGGTGATCAAGAGTGGCGCGGCTCTGAACGCCGGCAAGTGCGACGTCGCCGCCGCCGGCATGACGATCACTCCCGAGCGTCAGAAGAACCTGTTGTTCTCCGACCCCTACTTCGACGCCACCCAGGCCCTGCTGGCCAAGAAGGGCACGGGCGCCAAGTCGCTGGAGGACGTCAAGGCCAAGAACCTCAAGCTCGGCGCGCAGGCCTCCACCACCGGCCTGGACTACGTCAAGGGCAAGGGCTTCGACCCGACCGAGTTCGCCGACTCGCCCAAGGAACTGCTCGGCCTGCAGTCCGGCCAGGCCGACGTGATCGTCCAGGACCTTCCCGTCGTGCTCACCTGGCTGAAGAAGCCCGAGATCGCCGACAAGTTCGAGCTGATCGCCAGCCTCGACACCGGCGAGCAGTACGGCATCGGCATGAAGAAGGGCAACGACGCCCTCGCCAAGGTGGTCAATGAGGAGATCGCCAAGGCCAAGTCCGACGGCACCTACGAGCAGATCTTCGTCAAGTGGTTCGGCAAGAAGCCCGGCGAGCTCGGAGCCTCCTGATTCCATGACCGACCAGCCCATCACGGCCGAGCCGGCCGGACCCGCCGGGCCAGCGCCCGGCGGGTCGCGGCTCAGCCCCCGGAAGAGACAGCGGATCAGCCGCGGCGTCCAGTACGTCATCCTGATCCTCGCGCTCGTCGCGGTCGTGCTCCTGACCAACTGGAAGAACCTCGCCGAGAACTTCGCCAGGTTCGATGTGGCGGCGCAGGCCTTCCCCGAGCTGTTCACGGTCGCGCTCAAGAACACGATCATCTACACCGTCGGCGGCTTCGTCTTCGGCTCGCTGGGCGGGCTCCTGCTCGCGCTCATGCGGCTGTCCTCGGTGCGCCCGTATCGGTGGATCGCGGTCATCTACATCGAGATCTTCCGCGGTCTCCCCGCCCTGCTGATCTTCTTGCTCGTGTTCTTCCTGCCGTCCGCCTTCCCCGGCTTCGAGGTCCCGGGCGGCACGTACGGCCAGGGCATCCTGGGCCTGACGATCGTCAGCGCGGCCTACATGGCCGAGACCCTGCGGGCCGGCCTGCAGGCCGTGCCCAAGGGGCAGATGGAGGCCGCGCGCTCGCTCGGGATGTCCCACGCGCGGGCGATGGTCTCGGTGGTCATCCCGCAGGCGATCCGCATCGTCATCCCGCCGACGACCAACCAGTTCGTGGCGCTGCTCAAGGACTCCTCGCTGGTGCTGTTCCTCGGGGTGACCAGCCAGTACGTCGAGCTGACCAAGTTCGGCAACGACCTGGCGTCGACGACGGCCAACGCCACGCCCATCATGGTGGTGGGGCTCACGTACCTGCTGGTCACGATCCCGCTGGGGTACCTGGCGGGACGCCTTGAGAAGCGTCAGGCGAAGGGGCGGTGACGGCGATGGCGCACGCGGTCGAGATCAAGGACCTGCACAAGTCCTTCGGCGACCTCGAGGTGCTCAAGGGCATCGACTTCACGGTCGACCAGGGCCAGGTCGTCTGCATCATCGGCCCCTCGGGGTCGGGCAAGTCGACGCTGCTGAGGTGCGTCAACCTGCTGGAGCAACCCAGCAAGGGCACGGTGCGCGTCGGCGGGGTCGAGCTGACCGACCCCGACGTCGACATCGACGCGGCGCGGCGCAGGCTCGGCATGGTGTTCCAGTCGTTCAACCTGTTCCCGCACATGTCGGTCCTGCAGAACGTCATGATCTCCCAGCGGCGGGTGCTCAAGCGGGGCAAGGGCGACGCCGAGCGCATCGCCCGCGACAACCTGGAGAAGGTCGGCGTCGCCGACAAGTGCGACGCCTTCCCGCCGCAGCTGTCGGGCGGCCAGCAGCAGCGCGTGGCGATCGCCCGGGCGCTCGCCATGGACCCCGACCTGATGCTGTTCGACGAGCCGACCTCCGCGCTGGACCCCGAGCTGGTGGGGGACGTGCTGTCGGTCATGCGCAAGCTCGCCCGCGACGGCATGACGATGCTGGTGGTCACGCACGAGATGAGCTTCGCGCGGGAGGTCGCCGACCGCGTGGTGTTCATGGACGGCGGGGTGGTCGTCGAGGAGGGGCCGCCGGAGCAGGTGATCGGCGCTCCGCGGCACGAGCGCACGCGCACCTTCCTCAGGCGGGTGCTCGACCCGACGCATTCGGACGACGACGTGTCCGGCGCCGGCGAGACCTCGGCGCAGGCCCGCTGAGGCCGTCACGACGGGCGCACCGGCCCCCGCGCGGCTTCTCGGCCGCCGGGGGCCGTTTCAGGTCCACAGGCGCCCTCGGGGACGCAAGGAGCCCGCGGGTGGTCTTTGGGGCCATGTAGGGCTTCCCCGGCCGCACACGTTGTCTACTCGACCACCCACGGGCTCTGGCGTCACAACGCTAGCGAGCTATGAGGCTCCCGTGCAAAGAGAGTGGCAAATCGCAGCGTGATACGAGAGGAATGTCACGTGGCGTCACGGAGCATGCAGGTGAGGCGCGAGGTGCAGACCCGGCGTCCCTGCTCGTCGGTGATCTCGATGTCGTAGGTCGCGATGGTGCGCCCGCCATGCAGGCGCGTGGCGACCCCGGTGACGTGGCCGGAGGTGGCCGACCGGTGATGGGTGGCGTTGATCTCGACGCCGACGGCCCGGCGGCCGGGGCCGGCGTGCACGGCGGCGCCGGTGGAACCGATGGTCTCGGCCAGCACGCAGGAGGCCCCGCCGTGGAGCAGCCCGTACGGCTGGGTGTTGCCCTCGACGGGCATGCGCGCGACCACGCGCTCGGCGCTGACCTCCAGGAACTCGATGCCCATGGAGCTGATCAAGGCGCCCTTGTGGTCACCGTCGTACACCGCGTCCAGGCGGGCCTGGTCCTCGGGCTTCATCATGGTCAAAGGGAGGCCTCCACTTGCACTGCCGGCCGTGTTCTGTCGTACATGGAGACTAGGCTGCGGGTGTGCCGAAGAAGGAACCGACCCCCTCACGCCCCTGCCTGCTCCTGCTGGACGGGCACTCGCTCGCGTACCGCGCGTTCTACGCGCTGAAGGACGCGAATCTCATGACGACCGAGGGCCAGCACACCGAGGCGGTGTACGGCTTCACCTCGATGCTGATCAACGTCCTTCGCGACGAGCGTCCGACCCACGTCGTCGTCTGCTTCGACAGGTCCGAGCCCACCTTCCGGCACGAGGCGTACGAGCAGTACAAGGCCAACCGGCAGGAGACGCCGGAGGACTTCCGCGGCCAGGTCAGCCTGATCTTCGAGGTGCTCGACGCGCTGCGCGTCCCCCACCTCTCGCTCGCCGGGTACGAGGCCGACGACCTCATCGCGACCCTCGCCCACCGGGCCGCCGAGCGCGACATGAACGTCCTGATCGTCACCGGCGACCGCGACGCCCTGCAGCTCGTCAACGACCGCATCACGCTGCTGATGACCCGCCGCGGCATCAGCGACATGACCCGCTTCGACCCCGACGCCGTCGTGGAGAAGTACGACCTCACCCCCACGCAGTATCCCGACTTCGCCGCGCTGCGCGGCGACCCCAGCGACAACCTGCCCAACATCCCCGGCGTGGGCGAGAAGACCGCCGCCAAGTGGGTCAAGGAGTTCGGCTCGCTCACCGAGCTGGTCGACCGGGTCGACGAGGTCAAGGGCAAGGTCGGCGACAAGCTCCGCGAGCACCTCGGGCAGGTCATCCACAACCGCCAGCTCACCGAGCTGCGCCGCGACGTCCCGCTGGACGTCGACGTGGCCGACCTCAAGATGGGCACCTGGGATCGCGACGAGATCCACAAGCTGTTCGACACGCTGCAGTTCCGCGTCCTGCGCGACCGGCTCTACCAGAGCATCGGCACCCCCGAGCCCGAGGCCGAGTCCGGCTTCGAGGTCGAGGTGGCGGCCCTCGGCCCCGACGAGGTCGAGGCGTGGCTGGCCGCCATGCCCGAGGGGCGCGCGGGGCTGGCGGTCAAGGGCGCCTACGGCAGCGGCACGGGCACCATCGAGGGGCTGGCCATCGCCGTGCCCACCGACGGCGAGGGGCGGCAGCGCGCCGCCTATCTCGACCTGAGCGCCCTCACCCAGGCCGACGAGAACGCGCTGGGCCGGTGGCTGGCCGACGAGTCGCGGCCCAAGGCCCTGCACGACGCCAAGGGCCCGCTGCTGGCCCTGTGGGCGCACGGGCTCGACCTGCGCGGTCTCACCTGCGACACCGCTCTGGCCGCCTACCTGGCGATGCCCGGGCAGCGCTCGTTCCCGCTGGACGACCTGGTGCTGCGCTACCTCCACCGCGAGCTGCGCGCCGAGGCCGACACCGGCGGCCAGGCGGCGCTGTTCGACGACCCCGCCGACAACGCGGGGGAGGAGCTCGCCGTCCGCGCGCAGGCCGTGCGCGACCTCGCCGAGGCCCTGGAGGCCCACCTCGCGCCCCGGGGCGGCACCCGCCTGATGCAGGAGGTCGAGCTGCCGCTGGTGCGGGTGCTCGCCGAGCTCGAGCGGGCCGGCATCGCCGCCGACCGCGACTACTTCACCGGGCTGGAGGCCGAGTTCGGCGCTGCGGTCAAGCAGGCCGTCGAGGAGGCCCACCGGGTCGTCGGCGAGCAGTTCAACCTGGGCTCGCCCAAGCAGCTCCAGGAGATCCTGTTCGTCAAGCTCGGGCTGCCCAAGACCAAGAAGATCAAGACCGGCTACACCACCGACGCCGACGCGCTGGCCGCCCTGGCCACCCAGACCGACAACGAGCTGCCGACGATCCTGCTGCGCCACCGCGACCAGACCAAGCTGCGCACCACCGTCGAGGGCCTGATCAAGGAGGTCGGCGACGACGGGCGCATCCACACCTACTACAACCAGATCATCGCGGCCACCGGGCGCCTGTCGTCTGAGAAGCCCAACCTGCAGAACATCCCCATCCGCACCGCCGAGGGCCGCCGCATCCGCCAGGGCTTCGTGGTCGGCGAGGGGTACGAAAGCCTGCTGACGGCCGACTACAGCCAGATCGAGCTGCGCATCATGGCCCACCTGTCGCAGGACGAGGCGCTCATCGCCGCCTTCGAGTCCGGGCACGACTTCCACCAGGCGACCGCCGCCCGGGTGTTCGACATCCCGCCCGAGCAGGTCGACGGCGAGCTGCGCGCCCGCATCAAGGCGATGAACTACGGCCTGGCCTACGGCCTGTCCGACTTCGGGCTCGCCGGCCAGCTCACCATCCCGGTCGCCGAGGCCCGCGCGCTCAAGGAGGAGTACTTCGAGGAGTTCGGCGGCGTGCGCGACTACCTCGGCGCGATCGTCGCCCAGGCCCGTCACGACGGCTACACCGAGACCATCCTCGGCCGCCGCCGCTACCTGCCCGACCTGACCAGCGACAACCGCCAGCGCCGTGAGATGGCCGAGCGCATGGCGCTCAACGCCCCGATCCAGGGGTCGGCCGCCGACATCATCAAGGTGGCCATGCTGAACGTGCAGCGGGCCCTGCGCGAGCAGGGGCTGCGGTCGCGCATGCTGCTGCAGGTCCACGACGAGCTGGTGTTCGAGGTGGCTCCGGGCGAGATGGAGCCGCTGCGCGAGCTGGTCGTCGGCCAGATGTGCGACGCCTACCACCTGCGCGTCCCACTGGACGTCTCGGTCGGCACCGGCCGCACCTGGCAAGACGCCGGCCACTGACGCCACCCGCCGGCCGCCCCCCTGTCATCGGACCGGGCGCGTGTGGTGATGGCGTGCCGCGTGGCGGCGCGCCGGTCGTGGCGGGGTGTGGACCTTGGCCGGGTCTGGTCGATCCTTGCCGTCGTGCTGAGGGCGTGTGGTGATGGCCTGCGGTGTGGCGGCACGCCGGTCGCCGTGGACCTGCCTGCGCCTGGTGCGCCTTATCGCGGTGGGTGCTGGTGGGTATCGGCGCCGGGTCGGCGGGTCGTGGCGCGGTGATGGCGGCGCCATTTACGGCGCCCGACCCGGCGGACCCTCGCGCACAGCGCGCGTGTCAGTGGCCTGTGGTCTGGGCGGGGTGGCGGTGGCCTGAGAGGGTGGCTTCGAGGGTGGCGGTCTCTACTTCGAGCAGGCTCGTCTCGTGTCGTTCGGCCTCGTGGGCGGCGCGGCCGCCGCGCAGGCCGAACAGCCGCTTGGACAGCAGGATGTACAGCACGGCCGCCAGGTTGACCAGCAGGATGACGACCCTCAGCCAGGTGACCTTCTCGACGAGCTCGTAGACCTCGACCGGGACGAACAGCGACGTCGCCACCACCGCGAAGTACTCGCCCCAGCGCTTGAGCAGCCACAGCCCGACGCCCTCGGTCATCAGCAGCGCCCCGAAGACCAGCAGGCCGAGTCCGATCCACGTCAGTGTGCGGGTCTCCGCGGCCAGCACGGTGCGCAGCGTGTGCACGACGCCCGACTCCTCCAGGTTCCAGCCCAGCTTGTCGGCCAGCGGCTGGAGCAGGGGCAGGTCCTCGTCGAAGGCCAGGCCGATCGCGTTCTGGTGGGCGCGGAACCGCCAGATGCCGAACGCCGCCCCGAGCACCAGCAGGCCCTTGGCCCACCGGAAGACGGCGAGCAGCCGCAGGATCGTGGCGTCGCGCAGCGCCTTGCCGCGCAGCACGATGGGCGCGTCCGCGGCGGGCCCGGAGCCGTGCGGCTCGCCGAGGGTGAAGTCGCCGCACCGAAGGCAGCGCCACGCCTCCCCGAGAGCGGTGTCGGCCCGCAGGCGCCCGCGCAGCGCCTCCTCGATGGGGGCGTAGGTGACGTGCCCATGGCGGCCGCAGGCCCGCAGACTCCAGTTCACAAGCAAATTTCAACACATGCCCGGCGTGTGTGCTGGATCGCCACGAGGTCGATTGGTCTGTCCTAGGGTGAATGCCGACCAGCCGCCCGATCCAGGAGAACACCGTGCGGAGCTCGCCCGGCCTGACCACCGTCATCGGCATCGTGAACGTCGGGGTGATGATCGTCGCCGTGGTGGCGCTGCTCGTCCTGCCGTTCAGTGGCGGGTCGCCCGAGCCGAGGCGCGCGGCCCCCTCGCCGTCCGCCTCCGCGGCCCCGGCCAGCCCCGCGCCGGTGGCGGCGGCGACCGTGGAGTCCGCCCGGAAGGTCAAGGCCAACGAGCTCGGCGCGATACCGGTGATCATGTACCACCGCATCCTGAAGAAGCGCCGGGCCTCCATCGACCGCACCCCCGCCCAGTTGCGCAAGGAGCTGGAGCGGCTGGCCGCGGACGGCTACGTGCCGATCACGGCGGCGGAGTTCGCGGCCGGGCTGATCGACCTGCCGGCCGGCGCCCACCCGGTCGTGCTGACCTTCGACGACGGCCACCCCTCGCACTTCGCCCTGGACTCCTCCGGCACGCCGAAGAAGGACACCGTCGTGCGCATCATCTACGACGTCGCCGCCCGGCATCCGGGCTTCCGGCCGGTGGCGACCTTCTGGGTGAACGACCACCCCTTCGGACTGGTCTCCCATGATCGCCAGGCGGCGGCGGTGCGCTGGCTGGTCGACCGCGGCTTCGAGGTGGCCAACCACACCTTCGGCCATCCCGATCTGCACCGGCTGTCCGGCAAGAAGGTGACCGAGGTGATCGCCCGCGAGGAGCGGTTGCTGACCGGGCTCGGCGCGCCCGCCTCCTCCACCTTCGCCCTGCCCTACGGCAGCAACCCCAAGAAGCGGGCGACGGCCCGCTCGGGGAAGTGGAAGGGCACCTCCTTCCATTTCCAGGCCGTCTTCCTGGCCGGGGCGGAGCCGGCGATTTCGCCCTACGCGAAGGCCTACGACCGGTACGACATCCCGCGAATCCAGTCAAACGGTAAAAAAGGGGAATGTCGCAAGTGGTGCTCGGAGTACTGGCTGGGGTGGCTCGACAAGCATCCTGATAGGCGATACACCTCCGACGGGGACCCGACGCACGTCTCCATGCCACGTCGACTGGGGAGTAAGATCCTGGCAAAGCTCGACAGGGTGAAGATCGTTTACTAGGGGCTTGCGGGGTTGTGCGGGTGAGCGCCGGATTGACCACGCCCGCGTACTCTCATATGCTGATCGCTGCGCTGTGGGCTCGCGTGCGCCTCGGACGGAGCGGGCTCGCGCTCGGTCATGTCGACCACGGGTCATCCCGACCATCCTCGGCTTGAGCGAAAAAGAGGGCCTGCCGCGCGTCCGCCACATCGACATCTGTCCGCGTTCGGAGCAATTCCACACATGACGAGCAGCACTGAGGCCACCTCGAGCACCCCGCAGGTAGCGGTCAACGACATCGGTTCCGAGGAGGCCTTCCTCGCCGCGATCGACGAGACCATCAAGTACTTCAACGACGGCGACATCGTCGAAGGCACCGTCGTCAAGGTCGATCGAGACGAGGTCTTGCTCGACATCGGCTACAAGACCGAGGGTGTCATCCCCTCGCGCGAGCTCTCGATCAAGCACGATGTCGACCCGGCCGAGGTCGTCGAGGTCGGAGAGCACGTCGAGGCCCTGGTCCTCCAGAAGGAGGACAAGGAAGGCCGGCTGATCCTCTCCAAGAAGCGCGCGCAGTACGAGCGCGCCTGGGGCACGATCGAGAAGATCAAGGACGAGGACGGCATCGTCACCGGCACGGTCATCGAGGTCGTCAAGGGCGGTCTGATCCTCGACATCGGGCTGCGCGGCTTCCTGCCGGCCTCCCTGGTCGAGATGCGCCGGGTCCGCGATCTGCAGCCGTATGTCGGCCGTGAGCTCGAGGCCAAGATCATAGAGCTGGACAAGAACCGCAACAACGTGGTTCTTTCCCGCCGTGCCTGGCTCGAGCAGACCCAGTCGGAGGTCCGCCAGACCTTCCTCAACACCCTGCAGAAGGGTCAGGTCCGCAAGGGCGTCGTCTCCTCGATCGTCAACTTCGGCGCATTCGTGGACCTCGGCGGCGTCGACGGTCTGGTCCACGTCTCCGAGCTGTCCTGGAAGCACATCGACCACCCCTCCGAGGTGGTCGAGGTCGGCCAGGAGGTCACCGTCGAGGTTCTCGACGTCGACATGGAGCGCGAGCGCGTCTCCCTCTCGCTCAAGGCGACGCAGGAAGACCCCTGGCAGCAGTTCGCCCGCACCCACCAGATCGGCCAGGTCGTTCCCGGCCGGGTCACCAAGCTGGTGCCGTTCGGCGCGTTCGTCCGGGTCGAGGAGGGCATCGAGGGCCTGGTCCACATCTCCGAGCTGGCCGAGCGCCACGTCGAGATCCCCGAGCAGGTCGTCCAGGTCGGCGACGAGATCTTCGTGAAGATCATCGACATCGACCTCGACCGTCGGCGCATCTCGCTGTCGCTCAAGCAGGCCAACGAGGGCGCGATGGGCGCTGACGTCGAGTTCGACCCCACGCTGTACGGCATGGCGGCGACCTACGACGACCAGGGCAACTACATCTACCCCGACGGTTTCGACCCCGAGACCGGCGAGTGGCTCGAGGGCTACGAGAAGCAGCGCGAGGAGTGGGAGCGGCAGTACGCCGAGGCCCAGACCCGCTTCGAGGCCCACAAGACGCAGGTCGAGAAGGCTCGCGCCGACGAGGCCGAGGCCGCGGGGCCGTCGTCCTACTCCGGTGAGACGCCTCCCTCGTCCTCTTCCAGCAGTGGCTCGGCTCCGGCCGCGGGCGCCCTGGCCTCCGACGAGGCCCTGGCGGCTCTGCGGGAGAAGCTGGCGGGCGGCCAGAGCTGACGCTCTGAACGACCGCTGATTGCGAGGAAAGGGCCCCACTCCGGTGGGGCCCTTTTCGCGTCCCAGGACCCCCGCGCGGGCGCTGTGCGGCCCGGCGCGGCCCCGGCGCGGCCCCTGCGCGGCCCCTGCGCGGCCCCTGCGCGGCCCCTGTGCCTGCCTGCGCGGCCCTGCGTGCCGCCTAAACCTTCCTGTCCCTCCCTGCGCGGCCCTGCGCGCCGCCTTGCCTCCCTGTGCCTCCCTGTGCGGCCCTGTGCTGTGCGGCCCTGTGCGGCCCTGTGTGCTGCACCGGAGCCCGGACGTGCTCCCCGGGGGGCGATTCCCCACGAACCCGGCCTGTCGCCCTTTCCGCGCCGCCGAGGTGTGGTCGTCCGGGCGCGGCCCCTACAGTGGGCGGGTGACGCCGATCGAGCGGGCCCGGCCCGAGGACGCCGGGGAGATCCTCACCCTCCAGCGGGCCGCCTATGTGGTCGAGGCCCAGCTGTACGGAGACCCGTTCATCGCGCCGCTGGTGGAGTCGCTGGAGGGCCTGCGCGGGGCGATCGCGTCGGCGACGGTGCTCAAGGCCGTCGAGTCCGGCCGCATCGTCGGCTCGGTACGCGGCCGGCTCGGCGAGCGCAGCGGCCTCATCGGCCGGCTCGTGGTGGCCCCGGACCGGCAGGGGCAGGGGCTCGGCACCGCGCTGATGAAGGCCGTGGAGGGCGAGCTGAGCCCCCAGGTCGAGGCGTTCGACCTGTTCACCGGCCATCTGTCGGAGGGTAACCTGCGCCTGTACCGCCGTCTCGGCTACCGCGAGACCCGGCGCGAGCGTGTCCACGAGCACCTGACCATGGTCCATATGCGCAAGCCCGCCTAGCGTTGGCTACGCTTTGCGTTCATGGTGAAGGTCGGGCTCACGGGCGGCATCGGGTCGGGCAAGAGCGAGGTCGCCCGGCGCCTGGCCGCGCGGGGCGCCGTGGTCATCGACGCCGACAAGATCGCGCGTGAGGTGGTCGAGCCCGGCACCAGCGGGCTCGCGCTCATCGAGGCGGCCTTCGGCTCGCAGGTCCTGCGCGAGGACGGCTCGCTCGACCGCGAGAAGCTCGGGCAGATCGTGTTCGCCGACTCCGGCAAGCTCGCGCGGCTCAACGAGATCGTTCATCCGAGGGTCGGCGAGCGGGTGGCCGAGTTGCAGCGCGCCGCGCCCGCCGACGCCGTCGTGGTCTACGACGTGCCGCTGCTCGCCGAGAACAACCTGGCGCCGATGTACGACCTGGTCGTCGTGGTGGACGCCTCCGACCGGACGCGGCTGGCCCGGCTCACCGGCCTGCGCGGCATGGCCGAACAGGACGCCGTCGCCCGCATCAAGGCGCAGGCCACCCGGGAGGACCGGCTCAAGATCGCCGACATCGTCGTCCCGAACGAGGGCGACCTCGACGACCTCGACGCCCGGGTCGAGGAGGTCTGGGCCCGCATCCAGCGACACCGCACCGCCGACGCCTGACCAAGACGGCTCCGCCTCTTCAGGGACCCGGTGCCAGGGTCAGAAGGGGGCGTCCAGGGCGATCTGCCGGACGGCGGGCAGGTACGGGTCCAGCTCGCCCAGGTCGAACCGGCACATGCCGATGACGTACCAGAACTGCCCGGTGACCTCTCCCTCGATCTTGTACCGGCCGTCCGGGCTGATCGCCGCCCACCCCTCCGGCAGCCCGAGGAGCGTGGCCCGCTGGGTCGGCACCTCCGCGGTCAGGTCCCACAGGATCACCACGCCGTCGTCGCCCGCGCTGGCGAGCACGTCGCCCGCGGGGGAGAACGCCACCGACCAGACGCGGCGGGTGTGGCCGACCAGGGTGTGCAGATGGCGTCCCGACGCGGCGTCCCACAGCCGCACGACCAGGTCGTCGCCCGCGGTGGCGAGCCGGGTGCCGTCCGGGCTGAAGTCCACCGTCCAGAGGCGCCCGGTGTGCCGTCTCAGCGTGTGCAGCGGGTCGGCCGCCCAGGCGCCGCCCTCGGCGCCGAGTCGCCAGACGCGGGCGGTGCCGTCGTTGCCCGCGCTGGCCAGCAGCCTTCCCGTGGGGTCGAACCGCACCGCGTACACCCGGTCGGTGTGCCCTTCGAGGGCGGCCAGCCGCGCGCCGGAATGCACATCCCACAACCTCACCACGCGGTCGTCGCATCCGGTGGCGACGGTGGCGCCGTCCGGGCTGAACGCGATCGAGCGCACCCGCCCGCGGTGCTCGGCGAGGTTGCCGACCTCCCGTCCCGAGGTGCGGTACCACAGCCGGACGCTGTCGTCGTCGTTGGCGGTGGCGAGGATCTCGCCGTCCGGGCTGAACGCCTCGGCCCAGACGTGGTCGGTCTCCACGTTGAGCTCGCGCTCGAAGGTGCCCGCCGCCACGTTCCACAGGTAGACGCCGCCGTCGTTGCTCGCGGTGGCGAGCAGCGGACCGGCCGGGCTGAAGATCGCCGAGATGAGCCGGTCGGCGGCGCCGGTCAGCTCGCGCAGCCGGCGTCCGGTGCGCGGGTCCCACAGCCGGACGTACCCGTCGTTGCCGCAGGTGGCCAGCATGGTGCCGTCGGCGCTGAACCGCGCGGCGGTGATGCGGCGCCCGTGGCCGCGCAGTGTCTGGCGGCACTGGCCGGTCTCGGGGTCCCACAGGCGCGCGGTGCCGTCGTTGCTCGCGGTGGCGAGCTGCCGGCCGTCCGGGCGGAAGACGAACGGCCACACCGACCCGCGGTGGCCCGCGAGCTCGGCGCGCTGGCGGCCGGTGTCCGGCTCCCACATGCGCACCACACCGTTGCTGTCGCCTGTGGCGAGCGTGTCACCGCCGGGGCCGAAGAGCACCTGGTAGACCGCGCCGGAGTGGCTCGGCAGCGCGCCCTCCGGCCGCCCGCTGCGCGGATTCCACAGGCGGACGGCGCCGGAGGTGTCACCGGAGACCAGCAGGTCCCCGGAGGGGTGGAAGTCCAGGGCATAGACTCGGCCGGTGTGGCCGCGCAGATCGTGCAGCAGATCGCCGCTCGCCGGATCCCAGATCTTGACCGCTCCGGTGTGGTCGCCCGCGGCCAGCAGGCGGCCGTCCGGGCTGAGCGCGAGACGGTAGACCGTGCCCTGGTGGCCGGTGAGCCGGTGGCTGAGACGCCCGGTGGCGAGGTCCCAGACGCGGATGGCGCCCCCCGCGTCGCCGGTCACGAGCCTGCCGGGCAGGAAGACCCCGGTGTAGATGGGGGTGGTGTGCCCGGGGAGCGAGGCCACCGGCTCACCGGTGGCCGCCGACCACACGTTCATCACGCCGTCGGCGCCGCCCGCGGCCACCAGCTCGCCGGACGGGCTGAGCACGACCGGCCAGACCCCTTCCGCGTGCCCGGTGATGACCAGGCGCTCGGCCCCCGTGGAGGGGTCCCAGATGCGGATGGTGCCGTCCGCGGCGCCCGTGACGAGCATCCCCGGCCCGTACGCCACCTTGTACACCCGCCCCCGGTGACCGTGCAGTGTGCGCAGCGGTGATCCGCTGACGCTGTCGCACACCAGCACCCCGCCGTCCTCGCTGCCGAAGGCCAGCAGCCCGCCGTCGGGGCTGTAGGCCACCGGCTCCGGCAGCCGGCTGCTCTGGAAGTGGTAGCCGTAGGGCACGCCGACGAGCGGGGGCGCCAGCTCGGGCGTCACGGGGTGGCCCGGGGCGATGGCGGCGCCGCGCAGGGCGGGGGCGGCCGCCAACGTGGGGGAGGCTGTGACGTCGATCAGCGCCGCGCGGTCCCAGCGGCCGCCGTCGGTGGCGACGTCGCGCAGGTCGGCCCGGGGGAGCCGGGCGCGGGTCAGGTCGGCGCCCCGCAGGTCGGCGCCCGCGAGGACGGCCTCGTCGAGCCGCGCGCCGTTGAGGCGGGCGTCGCGCAGGATCGCGCGGGTCAGGTTGGCGCCCACGAGCTGGGCGTCGGTCAGGTCGGCGCCGCTCAGGTCCACCCCCGCGAAGTCGCGGTAGGACAGGTCTTCGCCGTGCAGCCGCGCGCTCCGCAGGTCGGTCCTGGCGGGCGTGCGCAGTCTGGTGGTGATCTTGATGGCGTTGGCGCGCGCGGTGTCGTCGGCCGCGGGGTCGGCGAGCGTGCGGGCCGCCCACGCCTGGAGCCGGCCGGTGTCGGCCAGGTCGCACAGGAAGTCGACCATCAGCGCCGACAGCGGGCGCAGCGCGAGGTGCTCGCCGAGCGTGCGCGCGATGTGGCAGGCCACCATCCATTCCATCACCGAGGAGTGGATGAAGCCGAACAGCCCCTCGTCGGTGCGGACGAGCAGGCTGCCGGTGCCCATCGCGTGCGCGGTCTGGCCGGCCGGCAGGCGGCCGCCGGCCGGCTCGGCGAGCGTCTCGGCGACCTCGGCGAGCTCGGACGGCCGCAGGTAGGACTCGCCGTTCTCCCACAGGCGCAGCGCCAGCGTGGTCGCCGCCCGCCGCAGCTCCTCGGCGCTCAGCCCGCCCGGCGCGCCGGGCACGTGCGTGCGCCGCTCCTCGAACAGCAGCCAGTTGTCCAGGATCTCCGAGTACAGGCCGGCGGCGCTGATGGCCTCGCCCGCCTGGGCCACCGCGCGCAGCCGCTCGTCGGGCAGGTCGGCGATGAAGCTCAGCATGCGGGGGTTCTGCGCGAGGTCGAGCAGGTCGGAGATGCCGGTCAGCAGGCTCATGCGGTCGGCGGCGGCCCGCTCGTCCCCGCCGTACCGGTTGGCGAGATAGGCGCGCACCTGCGCGGGGGTGAACTCCTCGACGCTGAGCACCCGCCGGTGCGGCAGCGTGCCGACCCGCTCGCCCAGCGCGGTCAGCACCTGGGCGTGCGACTTGAAGTGCTGGGTGCGGCTGGCCACCACGATCTTGGCCTTGTCCTCGGCGGCCTGAAGCAGCGTGTCGAGGTGGTCGGCCGCGCGCTCGTAGGTGACCCGGGTGACCAGCTCGTCGAACCCGTCGAACAGCAGCACGATGCGGCCCTGGCGCAGCATGTAGTGGAAGGCCTTGAGGTCGATGAGCTCCTCGCCGTGGTTGGCCAGGTGCGCGGCCACCAGGCCGTCCACCGAATGCGCCTTGTCCAGCGCGCGCAGCTCGATGAGGATCGGCGTCAGGTGGGGCAGCTCGGCGGGGATCCTGCGCGCGACCTCCCGCAGGGCGAAGGTCTTGCCGCGCCCGAAGTCGCCGAGCAGCAGCACGAACCGGCCGTGGTCGGCGGCCAGCAGCCGCATCAGCTCGCCGGTGAGATCGTCGCGGACGCCCTGGCCGGTGCGGTCGACCTCGCGGTAGCGCTGCGCGACGTACAGGCCGGGGGGATAACGCCGGTCGCTCACCAGCCGCGCCGTCTGGTCGGCGACGTGGTCGGACAGGTCCAGCAGCCCCTGGAACTCGGTGAAGCTGCGCAGCCGCACGCCGCGCCGCAGGGCGTCGTCGCGGACGGCGCGCGAGGGGCCGGGCCCCTGGTACACCAGCTCGGAGCCGTGCTCCAGGCCGGCGGCGTGCACCTGGCGCAGGAAGGCCGACACATCCTCCGCGGAGACCGGGCCCGCGTGAGCGCCGATGAGCTGCTGGCGGACGAAGCCGTCCTCGGCGACGGTGACCAGCAGGTGCGGCGGCTCCCCCGGCACCTTGCGGATCTTGGCCCGGTCGCTGCGCGTCTCGCACACCTCGGCGACGCGGTCCAGCAGCAGGCTCGACGGGCTCGCCTCGCGCTCGGGCTCGGCGCCGGAGTCCGGAGGGGCCTGCAAGGGGTCCAAAGCGGCCTGCTCGACGGCGCTCACCGGTGGGAAGGTGCCGTGCACGGAGCGCCGGTCGTAGGTGATCTCGTCCGGCGGGGTGATCTCCTCGCGGTCGCGCGCCCAGCGGCGGATGCCGTCGGGGGTGATCTCGATGATCTGGTGGCGCCCCGGCGCGAGGGACGGCACGCAGGGCAGCTCGCCGATGTGGCCGACCTCGTCGGGGCCGCCGCCGTGCAGCAGCAGGTTGAGCCGGGTGCCGAGCAGCCGTTCGAGCGTGCCCCGGTCGCGCAGGGCGGAGAGGGGATGGCCGACGGCCCCGACGCGCAGCCAGCCGGTCTCCTCGAACGGCCGCAGGCGCTCGGCGAACCAGGCGGCCTGGGCCTGCCCGATGTGGCCGTAGGCGTCCTCCTCGCGGTGGCTCATGGCCATGGTGGAGTTGAGCCCGGCGACCACGACCTTCAGCTCGGGGTCGGCGAACAGGCTCCAGGGCTGGGCGCTGTCGAACTCGGGGTCGGCCAGCCCCTGGTAGAGGTCCTTGAACAGGCCGGAGTAGTGCCGCCACTTGGGCCAGTAGGGCGGCTCGGGCGCCACGTCGTCTGCCTCGCAGGTGGCGAAGTACGCCCGGCTCGCCGCCTTGGTGACGTCACGGGGGCCGGGCACGATGACCAGCCTGCGCTGTTCGAGGCCGAGGAGCACGCGCAGCCCGGTCAGGAACGCGAGCGCCTCGCCGTACTCGCGGACGCTGCCCGACTCGGTGATGTCGCCGGTGACCAGCAGCAGGTCGGGACGGGGGACCCCGGCGTCGGCCAGGCGCGTCAGATCGGCCCACACGCTGGACTGAAGCTCGCCGGCGCCGAGCGGCTCGTCCGCCTCGGCGAGCCCGCGCCCGAAGCGCGGTCCGGCGACGTGCAGCACCGTGACCGCCTGGCGTTCGCGCCGGACGGGCGCCGCCGCCGGGAACGCGGGCGGGGTCACGGGCGTCCTGCGCCGGTGCCGCGCGCCCGGCGTCTCCCCGCCCTCGCCCGGGACGCGGCTCACGGCGTCCGGGCCCGGAAGCGGCACGCCGATCGCGGCGCCGGCCGCCGGGTGGGGAACGCCGATGGCGCCCTGGTGGGCGGGACGCCCGCCGGCCGCGTCCCGCACCAGGGTGCCGGGGATGGTCTTGGCCGGTCCGCCGGGGAAGCCGGGCTGCTCGGCGGGCTTGGCCCGGCCCGCCAGCGTGTGCCGGATGCGGTCGAGCAGCAGCGACCTGGCCTGCCCGGAATCGGTCACGCCGACCAGGTCGACCCACGTGATCGTCGACAGCAGCCCTTCGAGCGGGCACTCCTCGATGCGGATCGTCACCAGCCGGTTGCCGGGATTGTCGGGGTCGGCGCGGAAGGCGGTGAGCCACTCCTGCCGTCCGAAGCGGGACCCGAGGTAGTTGTTGGACAGCACCGCCACCATCAGCTTGGCCTGGCTGACGCCCCGGTCCATGAAGTCGACGAAGTTGGTGCCCGGGACGAAGTCCCACGCCTGGAGCATGGTGCGGTATCCGGCGGTCTCCAGTTGCCAGGCGATCCAGCCCGCCCACCGCTCGTCGGCGGGGGAGTAGCTGACGAAGATGTCGATCCGCGCGCCGTCGCCACCGTCCATGCGGACTCCCATCGCTCGCCTGCGCCACCCGGCGTGACCCCCGGCGTGACCGCCCTGTGCTCGACGCCCTTTCCCGCGCTCGCGCCGCACTCGCCCCGGCGTGCCTGCCGGCTCGCCGCGACGGCCCGGCCGCGTCGCCCGTCAGTCCCGCCCGGCAGTACGGCTCCTCAGAACCGCTCCTCAGAACCGCTCATCAGAACCGCTCATCGGAACCGCTCATCGGAACCGCTCGTCAGGGCCGCCCCGGGGCGCCGTGCCGTCAGGGGAGCCATTATCCTCTGCTGCGCCGGGGCTTTGGAGGATTTCGATCTCTCATGGGTATGCGATCATGGCCAGCGTGATACGGCGGCTGGCGGTGCTGGACTGGGTCCGGCTCGGAGTGCTCGCCGTGGGCCTGGCATGCGTGGCCACCGGGTTGCTGCCCGCGGAGGAGGCCCTCGCCAACGTGCGGCGCATCGGGCCGCTGCTGCTCTTCCTGGCCGCGGTCATCGTGCTGGCCGAGCTGGCCAAGGAGGCCGACGTCTTCGACGTCCTCGCCGGCCGGCTCGCGATCATCGGACGCGGCAACTATGCCGCTCTTTTCCTACTCTGCACGGCTTTCGCGTCCTTTGTCACGATATTTCTGAACCTGGACACGACCGCGGTGCTGCTCACGCCGGTCATGCTGGCCCTGGCGCCCCGCGCGCGCATCGCCACCCTGCCCCTGGCGATGACCACCATCTGGCTGGCCAACACCGCGAGCCTGCTGCTGCCGGTCTCCAACCTGACCAACCTGCTCGCCATGGACCGGGTCGGGCTGTCCACCCGCGACTTCGCCGTGCGCATGTGGGCGCCGCAGGTCGCCTCCATCGCCGTGACCATGCTGTTCCTGTGGGTCTTCTACTGGCGGCGCGGCGAGCGGGGCGCCGACCGGTACCAGCCGCCGTCCCCGGCCCCGGTGGGCGACCGGGTGCTGTTCTTCGTCGCGGGCGGCGCCTGCCTGCTGTTCATCGCGGCCATCCTCGCCGGCGTCCAGATCGGCGCGGCCGCGGCGGTGGCGGCCGTCCTGGTGATCGCGGCCTTCGCATGGCGCGACCGCTCCAAGCTGACCTGGGGGCTGTTCCCCTGGCAGCTGCTGGTCTTCGTGACCGGGCTGTTCCTCGTGGTGCCCACGCTGAGCCGGTACGGGCTCGACGACCTCATGCGCGCGATCATCGGTGGCACGGGCGACACCGCGGGCGACTACCGCGCCGCCGCGGCCGGCGCGGGGCTGTCCAACCTGGTCAACAACCTGCCCGCCTACTACGCCGGCGAGCGGGTGATCCCCCCGGCCAACCACGACCAGCTGCTCTCGCTGCTCATCGGCACCAACGTCGGGCCGGTGATCACCCCGTGGGGGTCGCTGGCGACGCTGCTGTGGTTCGAGTGGTGCCGCCGCCGCGCCGTGAAGGTGCCCCTGCTCAAGTTCGTGCTCACCGGGGTCGGCCTGTGCGCCGCCGGCATCGCCGCCACGATCACGGCGCTGCTGCTCACCGCTTGACGCGCTCCCCGGCCTGAACGCCGGGGAGCGCGTCATGCGGCGCCTCTGGCTCGGCATTGGGAGCAGAGCTTGGAGGAGGGGAACCACCGGTCGATCTTGGCGAAGTGGCGGCCGTACCGGGCCGCCTTGTACTCCAGCATGCTCACGAACTGCGACCAGCCCGCATCGTGAAGACTTGGCAAGGCGGGTACGGCCGAGGCCGGACACGGCAAGGTTCTCCACGTACACCGCTTGGTTGTCGCGGATGATCCGGGTGGAGAGCTTGTGCGCCCAGTCGCGGCGCGCGTCGGCCGCCCTGGCGTGTGCCTTGGCGAGTTTGGCCCTGGCCTTGTGGCGGTTGGCTGAGCCTTTTTCCCTACGGGACAGTTCCCGCTGTGCCTTGCGCCTGCGCCGCTCGGCCCGGCGCAGGAAACGCGGGTTGTCCACCTTGCGGCCGTCGGAGGTGACGGCGAAGTGGGACAGCCCCAGATCGATCCCCACCTCGGCGGCCGACTCCGGGAGCGGGACATCGCAGGTCTGGACGACGAACGAGGCGGCTTTCCCTGCCGCGCGCTACACGGGCGAGTCCGCTTCACGCCCGGCCTGCAGGCCGGAGCGCTGCGGACGATTCAGGTAGCGGCGCTGACCAGCTCGAGCAGGTCGTCCATCAGCTCGGGGCCGGCGGCGACGAAGTTGCGGCGGTGTGCGGGCAGGTCGGTGCGCCCGTCGAAGGGCCTGCCGTCGAACCCCCGCACGCACAGGCCCGCCTCCTGCGCGATCAGCAGGCCGCCGGGCAGGTCGACCGCCTCGGCGCGGTAGCCCACCACCGCGTCGATGTCGCCCCGCGCGAGCATCACCCAGCCCAGCAGCGGGGCCCACAGTTGCAGCACTCTGCGCGCCCGCAGGTCGAGCGCCGCCTTCAGCGACCGCATGGCCGGGTCGTCGCGGACGACCTCGTGCCCCTGGGTCCAGGCCAGCACCGGCCCGTGCGTCCCCGCCGGGCGCTGTGGGCGGCGCACCGGCCCGCGGGGGCCGAGCGCGCCCTGCCCCCGCACCGCCGACCAGGTCTGCCCGCCGACGGGGTCGTGGACGACGCCGAGCCGCGGCAGCCCCTGATGGCACAGCGCGAGCCCGACCACGTACAGCGGCAGGCCGATCGCCAGGTTGTTGGTGCCGTCGAGCGGGTCGACGAACCACGTCCAGTCGGCGCCCGCGTCCCCGGACGCGCCGGACTCCTCGGCCACCACGCGATGCGCGGGGAAGGCGGCCTGGATGCGCTCCAGCAGGAGCTTCTCGGCGGCGACGTCCAGGTCGGTGACCAGGTCGCCGCCGTTCTTGGCGCGGATCGCGAACGTGCCCGAGGCCCGTTCCCGCAGCAGCGTCCCCGCGGCCTCCGCGGCCTCCACGGCCACCCGCCGGGCGTGTTCGAGATCCATCGGGACCCTCCTATGCTCGCGCCAGGTGCTCCGCGGCCAGCCGGGCGGCCCGCGCGGTCTCCTCATCGTCGCAGCGGCGCCGGACCACCCGGTGGGGGCGCGTGCCGAGCGGCCCGAGGGACAGATCGGCCATGCCCGGACGCCCGTTGCCCAGCGCGATCGTGGCGGTGTCGGTGCCCTCGGGGATCACGCTGCGGTGGAACACCCCGGCGCGCAGGGTGTAGACCTCGCCGGCGCCGTAGAGCGACGACGCCCCCGGCGCGTAGGAGACGGTGCGCCCGGTGGGGCGGATGCTGTCCACATCGCCCGCGCTGACCACCTCGAACACCCGGTGGGAGGCTCCGGCGGCGAGGTCGGCCACCGTGGCCAGCTCGTTGCGCACCTGCCCGAACAGGACATAGCTGATCAGGTCCCAGCTGTGGCAGTGGACGCCGGAGGTGGTGGTGGCGACGCTCGGCACGTCGGCCGACCAGATGTGGACGCACACGCCGTGCTCGCCGCTGCGCTCGACCGGCAGGCACAGGAACCCGAGCGGATGGCGCACCGCCCTGATCGCCGACCGGCCGGCCGCGATGTCCCGCAGCAGGCGCAGCACCCGGCCGGGGAGGGCGCGGGGCGCCGCGCCCGACGCCAGCTCCTCGTACAGGTCGTCGTACCTCACGCGGGCCTCATGCCGAGTAGGGGTTCTTCGCGCGGATGGCCTTGCGGATGATCTCGACCACGTCGCGGTCGCCGTAGGCCTTCGGCAGGCCGAGCCCGAGGGCCTCGAACAGCTTGCGCACCTCGTCGACGGTGGGCTCTTCGCCCACCTGCGTCGCCTTGGCCGACTCCAGGGGGACGCGCCTCGCCTGGTCGAGACTCGCGATCAGCTCGGTGGCGCAGTGGTCGTAGTAGAAGCTGCCGCGCCGGGTCACCAGGGCGCGGTTGGGGTCCTCCACCGTGATGATCACATGATTCGCGGACAGGTCCCACCGGAACGTCGTCATGGTCGCCGCCAGCCCGAGGTGGATGTCCAGCAGGCTGAACCGCTGGCGGTACCAGCAGGCCGCCAGGATGGTGGCGTAGGACTCCTTGCGCGTGCGGTCGACCGTCCAGTACTCGCCGGTGCCGTCGGGCGCGTCGGACACCGACCGGCGGAAGCGCACGTACGCCTCGCAGACGCCGAGGTGGGTGGGGTCGATGATCTCCAGGCGCACGAGCAGGGCCTTGCGCTCGCGGCGGGCGGCCACGACCAGCTCGGGGAGGGTCACCGCCCGCACGTAGGTGCCCGTGCCGCCCTTGAAGTACCAGCGGTCGGTGGAGCGCCGCGCCTCGGCGTGTGCCTCGGCGATCTCGTCGGCGCCGTTGAGCACCTGCACCACCTGCAGGTCGTCGAGCACGCGCTTGGCGCTGTGGACGACCGCCTCGAGGTGGGTGAGCCGGTCGAGGCGCGCGGGAAGGTCGGCCAGCGCGCCGGAGGTCGTGCGGAAGTTCTCCTTGATCGTCTCCTCCATGGGCTCCTGCCGCCACCGGTCGCGCAGGATCGCCGCGGTGAGCAGGCCCAGCACGAGCAGGGTCACCCCGCTGATCAGCTCGCTCTTGGGCTGGCCCATGATCTCGTCGCTCGCGGTCAGGCCGAGGAAGGCGATGAAGACCGCCAGCACCAGGGCGATGACGCCGTCGGCGTTCTTGCCGACCCAAGCAACGAACCTGCCCATGCGCTCCATGGCGCCCGCCCCGCCTCGACGATCAGTAAGCCCCGTGGTCATGGTAACGGGAGGGTAAACCGGAGGCCAGTGCCGGGCTTGGCGACGCCGATCGCGGCCGGCCGCCGTCGCGGCGGCGGAATTGTCGGTGGCGGCGCGTAGGTTATGGAGATGTGAGGCCGGTAACAGATTTGCAGCGCAGGGTGGCGCCCTTCCAGGTCGTCACCGACATGACCCCCTCGGGCGACCAGCCGACGGCGATCGCCGAGCTCGAGCGGCGGGTCAAGGCCGGGGAGAAGGACAACGTCCTGCTGGGCGCCACGGGCACCGGCAAGACCGCCACCGTGGCCTGGCTCATCGAGCGGCTCCAGCGCCCCGCTCTGGTGATGCAGCCGAACAAGACGCTCGCCGCCCAGTTCGCCAACGAGCTTCGCGAGATGCTGCCCGGCAACGCGGTCGA
Organism: Sphaerisporangium sp. NPDC005288; assembly: GCF_040607475.1. Classification (NCBI taxonomy): domain Bacteria; kingdom Bacillati; phylum Actinomycetota; class Actinomycetes; order Streptosporangiales; family Streptosporangiaceae; genus Sphaerisporangium; species Sphaerisporangium sp. NPDC005288. Next base: position 81,889 of record NZ_JBEXGT010000006.1, read on the forward strand.
GTACTTCGTCTCCTACTACGACTACTACCAGCCCGAGGCGTACGTCCCGCAGACCGACACCTACATCGAGAAGGACTCCTCGATCAACGACGAGGTCGACCGGCTGCGGCACTCGGCGACCAACTCGCTGCTGACCCGCCGCGACACCGTCGTGGTGGCCTCGGTGTCGTGCATCTACGGCCTCGGCACCCCGCAGGAGTACGTCGACCGCATGGTCCGGCTCAAGGTCGGCCAGCAGATCGAGCGCGACCAGCTCCTGCGCCGCCTGGTCGACATGCAGTACGCCCGCAACGACCTGTCCTTCACCCGGGGCACCTTCCGCGTGCGCGGCGACACCGTCGAGGTGATCCCGCAGTACGAGGAGCTCGCCGTCCGCATCGAGATGTTCGGCGACGAGATCGAGAAGCTGGCGACGCTCCACCCGCTCACCGGAGAGGTCATCACCGAGGACGAGGAGCTCTACATCTTCCCCGCCTCCCACTACGTCGCCGGCCCCGAGCGCATGGAGCGCGCGATCGGCGACATCGAGGCCGAGCTGGCCGCGACCCTGGCCACCATGGAGAAGCAGGGCAAGCTGCTGGAGGCCCAGCGGCTGCGCATGCGCACCACCTACGACATCGAGATGATGCGCCAGGTCGGCACCTGCTCCGGCATCGAGAACTACTCGCGGCACATCGACGGCCGCGAGGCGGGCACCGCGCCCAACACCCTGCTCGACTACTTCCCCGAGGACTTCGTCCTGGTCCTGGACGAGTCCCACCAGACCGTGCCGCAGATCGGCGCGATGTACGAGGGCGACGCCTCGCGCAAGCGCACCCTGGTCGACCACGGCTTCCGCCTGCCCTCGGCCATGGACAACCGCCCGCTCAAGTGGGAGGAGTTCCTCGAGCGCATCGGGCAGACCGTCTACCTGTCCGCCACGCCGGGGCCCTACGAGCTCGGCCGCAGCAAGGGCGAGGTCGTCGAGCAGGTCATCCGCCCCACGGGCCTGGTCGACCCCGAGGTGGTCGTCAAGCCGACCAAGGGGCAGATCGACGACCTGGTCCACGAGATCCGCGAGCGCGCCGAGAAGGACGAGCGGGTCCTGGTCACCACCCTGACCAAGAAGATGTCGGAGGACCTCACCGACTACCTCCTCGAGCTCGGCATCCGCGTGCGCTACCTCCACAGCGAGGTCGACACGCTGCGCCGCATCGAGCTGCTCCGAGAGCTGCGCATGGGCGAGTTCGACGTCCTGGTCGGCATCAACCTGCTGCGCGAGGGCCTCGACCTGCCCGAGGTGTCGCTGGTGGCCATCCTCGACGCCGACAAGGAGGGCTTCCTGCGCAGCGAGACCTCCCTGATCCAGACGATCGGCCGCGCGGCGCGCAACGTCTCCGGCCAGGTCCACATGTACGCCGACCGGGTCACGCCCTCGATGGAGCGCGCGATCGATGAGACCAACCGGCGCCGGGCCAAGCAGGTCGCCTACAACGAGGCGAACGGCGTCGACCCGCAGCCGCTGCGCAAGAAGATCGCCGACATCCTCGACTCCCTCGTCCGGGAGGACGCGGACACCGAGCAGCTCCTCGGCGGCGGCCGCCAGCAGAGCCGCGGCAAGGCGCCGGTCCCGGGGCTGAGCGCCCGCCAGACCGGCCAGCACGCCAAGGCCATCGCCGGCGAGATGCCGAGGGCCCAGCTGGAGTCGCTGGTCCAGTCGCTGACCGAGCAGATGCACACCGCCGCGGCCGACCTGCAGTTCGAGGTCGCCGCCCGCCTCCGCGACGAGATCAAGGAGCTCAAACGCGAAGTCCGCGACATGCGGGAGGCCGGCGTCCACTGATGCGCCGTCCGCTGACGACCGTCCACTGACCACCGAGCGGCCGAGGCCCCGCGCTCACGCGGGCCTCGGCCGGGTGTTCGACGTCGCCGGCGGCGCCCGGCCAACGGATGACCTTGCGAAGATCGAGCTCGACGTCCGCCTGCGAACCGATGCCGGTCCGCAGCCGGCCGCGGTGGATCCCGATCGCCGCGTGGTCCTGTGGTGTCGGGGCGGTCACGAGGGTTGCGGGAGGCGGGACGCCATCTTGCGGGCGCGGCGCCGGCGCAGGAGGCGGAAGGCCCACCAGGCCGGGACGGCCAGCACGACCAGCCCCACGACGACCAGCACCGGGAAGAAGACGGCGACCAGGCTCATGCCCAGCGACCCGGCGTCCTCCATGGTGCTGACCACCGGGGCTCCGACGCCCGCGGTGGAGACGTTGACGACCGGCCGGGCCGTGGCCTTCATCACGTGCACCGCCAGGGCGACGCCGATGCCGAGCACCCAGCTCACCCAGGGGTTGTGCGCCATCCAGGTGGAGTGGTCGAGCTGCGAGGCCGCCTGTGTGGCGCTGAAGGCCACGCCACCGGCGGCGGGACGCACAGCCGTCTGGATCATGTCGTTGACGTGGTCGACGACCGGCACCTTGTCGAGCACCATCTCGGCCACCAGCAGCACCCCGATGATGGCCAGCACCCACCCGTTGGTCAGCCACGCGTAGTCGTGCGGCAGCCGTACGGCGTTCGTGAAATTGGCCAGCAGGCCGACCACCAGCAGCGGGATGTAGGCGTTGAGCCCCGCGGCCGTGGACAGCCCGAGACCGGTCAGCGCCGCGAGCATCGCACCTCCACCTTTCCATGCTTTCCGATGGAGAAGACGAATGAGCAGATGCCCATCGTTCCCGCCGTCAAGCACGGCGCCGCGAAGTCGTGTGAGTGTTCGAACGGGCGGCGGTGGGATCAGGCGCCGGTGATGCGCCGCAGCCGGTCGACGGCCGAGGCGAACTCCTCGATGATCTCGTAGGCGACCTGGCGGGACGGTTTGACCTGGTCGAGCTGGCCGACGACCTGGCCGACGAAGTAGTTCGCCAGTTCCCGGGCGCCCGGCTCGCCGTTCTCGGCCGCGTCGCCGATGCGGGCCAGAGCCCCCTCGGCGAGGAGCATCTGCAGGGGCATCGGCAGCGGCCCGGGGCTCTCTGGGGCCTCGTCCCATTCGGTGGTCCAGGCCGAGACGAGCTGCCGCGCCGGCTTGCCGGTGCGCGCCCGCGACCGCACGGTGTCCAGGGAGGTGGCGGCGAGCATCTTGCGCTTGACGACCGAGGGGGTCTCGGCCTCCTCGGTGGTGAGCCAGACCGAGCCGCACCACACGCCCTCGGCGCCGAGGGCCATCGCCGCGGCCATCTGCCGGCCGTTCGCCACGCCGCCCGCCGCGAGCACCGGGATCGGCGCCACGGCGTCCACGACCTGGGGGACGAGCACCATCGTGGACACCTCGCCGGTGTGCCCGCCGGCCTCGGTGCCCTGGGCGACGATCAGGTCGGCTCCCTCGGCGACCTGGCGGCGGGCGTGCTCGACCGTGCCGACCAGCGCGGCGATCGGCACTCCGGCGGCGCGGGCCTTGGCGACCATGGCCGGGGGCGGCGGGCCGAGCGCGCTGGCGATCAGGCGGATCGGGTGCCGGAGCGCCACGTCGACCAGACCGGTCGCGCCGGAGTGCGTGACCCGGCGCCCGACCTCGTCGGCGTGGCCGCCGACCGAGCCGAGCGTGAAGGGCTTGCCCTTGCCCACGCCGTACTTGGCGAACAGGTGGGTGACGAAGTCGCGGTGGACCTCGGGGATGTGGTCGAGCAGCCGCTCGGCGGGGTCGGCCGCCGCCCGGTCGATGCGCGCGGGGACGAGCACGTCCACGCCGTACGGCTGGCCGCGCACCTGCCGGTCGATCCAGCACAGCTCGCGGTCGAGCTGCTCGGGGGAGTGGGCCGCCGCGCCGAGGACGCCGAACCCGCCCGCGTTGGTCACCGCGGCCACCACGTCCCGGCAGTGGCTGAAGGCGAACAGAGGGAACTCGACCCCGAACATGTCACTGATTCCCGTCCGCATGCCGCGACGGTAACCCGCGCGACCGCCCCGGTCCAGGTCCGTTACCGGACGATGCGTGCCGGGCGGCCGGCGGTCAGGTGGTGGGCAGCGAGGCGGCCCGCTCGGAGACCGGCTCGGGTATCGGCGCGGACGCGGGTGCCGCGACCGGCGCGGGGATCGGCGCCGGCATCCGTCCGGGGACGGGCGAGTGGTCGTCCATGAGTGCCGGGTCGTCCAGGCCCGCGGAGTCGTCCAGGATCGCGGAGTCGTCCGGGAACGCGGGGTCGTCGAGGTCCGCGGGGTCGTCCAGGCCTGCGGGGTCGTCCGGGATCGCGGGACCGTTCGGCGCCGCGAGGATCTCCGGGGCCGCGAGGTCGGCCGGAGAAGGAGAGCCACCGGGGGGCGGTGGACCTTCGGAGGGGGAGTGCCAGCCGGTTTCGGGGGTGTAGCGGCGCACGACGCGGGCCGGGACGCCGGCGATGACGCAGTGGTCGGGGAACTCGCCGCGCACCACCGCGCCGCCGGCGACGACCGACTGCCTGCCGATGCGGGTGCCGGGCAGGATGACCGCCCCGGCCCCGATCCAGGAGCCGGACCCGATGGACACCGGGTTGTTGCGCGGCCACTGGCGGCCGATGGGCAGCTCGGGGTCGTCGTACACGTGGTTCTGGTCGGTGATGTAGACGTACGGTCCCGTGAACACGTCGTCGCCGATGTCGATCGACTGGTGGCCGACGATGTGGCTGCCCCGCCCGATGGAGCAGCCGCCGCCGACGCGGACGATCGAGCGGGGGCCGAGGTCGACCCCCGGGCCCATGCCGGCCGAGATGGAGACGCGCTCCCCGACCAGCGTGTGGTCGCCGATCTCGATCCACGCCTCCCCGAAGATCGCTCCCTGCGGGAACGACAGGCACGCCCCCTCGCCGAGGCGGCGGAAGCGGTACCCGGCCGGGGTCTTGGGCGTGACCGCTCCGGTCGCGCGGATCGCGGCCCACGCGCGGTGGATGAGGCCGTTGATGATCCGGCGTAGTGCATCACGGGGTGACATAACCGGAAAAGTTACCGCTTGGTTAGCATGCAGGGAACGGACGCCCCGGACCGTTCGGGCACTTCGCGAGCGTCCTTTGATATCCTGAGAGCCCGTGGACACGAGGTCGCCCGTCGGACGGCCACGATCAGAACGGACCACGGGAGACCCTCCTTGCGCAGCGCCGCAAACACCAAGCATCTGTTCGTCACCGGAGGCGTCGCCTCCAGTCTCGGCAAAGGGCTGACAGCCTCGAGCCTGGGGCGCCTGCTGAAGCTCCGCGGCCTGCGGGTCACCATGCAGAAGCTGGACCCCTACCTCAACGTCGACCCCGGCACCATGAACCCCTTCCAGCACGGCGAGGTCTTCGTCACCGACGACGGCGCCGAGACCGACCTGGACGTGGGTCACTACGAGCGGTTCCTGGACACCGAGCTGCACGGCTCGGCCAACGTCACCACCGGCCAGGTGTACTCCAACGTCATCGCCAAAGAGCGGCGCGGGGAGTACCTCGGCGACACCGTCCAGGTGATCCCGCACATCACCAACGAGATCAAGGACCGCATCCGCGGCATGGCCGGCCCCGACGTGGACGTGGTCATCACCGAGGTCGGCGGCACCGTCGGCGACATCGAGTCGCTGCCCTTCCTCGAGGCCGTGCGCCAGGTCCGCCACGAGGTCGGCCGGGACAACGTCTTCTTCCTGCACGTCTCGCTGCTGCCGTACATCGGCCCGAGCGGCGAGCTGAAGACCAAGCCGACCCAGCACTCGGTCGCCGCGCTGCGCAGCATCGGCATCCAGCCCGACGCCATCGTCTGCCGCTCCGACCGGCCCATCACCACCTCGCTCAAGCGCAAGATCAGCCTCATGTGCGACGTGGACGAGGACGCCGTGGTGTCGGCCGTGGACGCGCCGAGCATCTACGACATCCCGAAGGTCCTGCACTCCGAGGGCCTGGACGCCTATGTGATCCGCCGCCTCGGCCTGCCGTTCCGCGACGTCGACTGGCACGAGTGGGACCAGCTCCTGCGCCGGGTGCACCGCCCGGCCAAGGAGGTCACGATCGCGCTGGTGGGCAAGTACATCGACCTGCCCGACGCCTACCTGTCGGTCACCGAGGCGCTGCGCGCCGGAGGGTTCGCCTGCGACGCGCGGGTCAACATCCGCTGGGTCAAGAGCGACGACTGCGAGACCCCCGAGGGCGCCGAGCGCGAGCTCGACGGCGTGGACGGCTTGCTCATCCCCGGCGGCTTCGGCGTGCGCGGCATCGAGGGCAAGCTCGGCGCGGTGCGGCACGCCCGCGAGCGGCAGGTCCCGCTGCTCGGCATCTGCCTGGGCATGCAGTGCATGGTCATCGAGGCCGCCCGCAACCTGGCCGGCATCGAGGGCGCCGACAGCACCGAGTTCGACCCCGAGACCGCCGACCCGGTGATCAGCACCATGGCCGACCAGGAGGACGTGGTGGCGGGCGAGCGCGACATGGGCGGCACCATGCGGCTCGGCCTGTACCCCGCCCGGCTCGCCGAGGGGTCGATCGTGCGGGGGCTGTACGGCACCGGAACGGTGAGCGAGCGCCACCGCCACCGCTATGAGGTCGGCAACGCCTACCGCGAACCGCTGGAGAAGGTCGGCATGGTGTTCTCCGGGCTGTCCCCGGACGGCAGGCTCGTCGAGTACGCCGAGCTGGACGCCGACACGCACCCGTTCTTCGTCGGCACCCAGGCGCACCCGGAGTTCCGGTCCCGCCCGACCCGCGCGCACCCGCTGTTCCGCGGCCTGATCGACGCGGCGCTGACCTACGCCGACGTGCGCGAGGCCGCCGCCAAGGCCGGGCGGGGCGCGTGAGCGCCGCCCCGGGCCGCCCGCCCGCCCGCGACCTGAGCAGCGAGGACGTCCAGGACGTGCCCGCATCCTGGGAGGTGCGGGGCGAGCGCGTCCACCTCACGGCGCGGGTGATCACGGTGCGCACCGACACGGTCAGCATGCCCGGCGACGAGGTCGCCGAGCGCGACTACGTCGTGCACCCCGGTTCGGTCGCCGTCGTCGCGCTCGACGAGGACGACCGGGTGCTGTTGCTGCGGCAGTACCGCCATCCGGTGCGCAAGCTGCTGTGGGAGCTGCCCGCCGGCATCCGGGACGTCAAGGGCGAGCCGCCGGTCGAGTGCGCGGCGCGCGAGCTGGCCGAGGAGTCCGGCTACCGGGCCAAGACCTGGCACACGCTGCTGGACACCTTCACCTCGCCGGGCATGTCCGACGAGCGCATCCGCGTCTTCCTGGCCCGCGATCTGGAGGCGATCCCCGAGGAGGAGATGGCGTTCGAGCGCCGGCACGAGGAGGTGGACATGCCCGTCGTATGGGTTCCGCTGCTCGAAGCCGTGCATAAGACGCTGAGCGGAATGATCCACAATGGTCCCGCCGTCGCGGGTATTCTCGCCGCGTACGCCGCATTGCCGGACGGCTTCACCACCCTGCGTCCCGCCGACGCCGAGGAGGCCTGACAGGAGGTCCCGTCCTGAGCGCACACGCCGACGCCGAGGCCGTGTCCGCCGCCTACCTCGCCCACCTCGCGGTGGAGCGGGGCTTGGCGGTCAACACCCTCGCCTCCTACCGGCGTGACCTCCGGCGCTATCTGGAGCACCTGCGCTCGCGCGGGTGCCCGTCCCTGGCCCAGGTGGCCGAGGCGGACGTCGAGGCGTTCCTGACGGCCCTGCGCGAGGGCGACGAGCGTCATCCCGCCCTGGTGGCCAGCTCGGCCGCCAGGGCCGTCTCCGCCGTGCGCGGGCTGCACCGGTTCGCCGCGCGCGAGGGGATGACGGCGCACGACCCCGCGCGCGAGGTGCACCCGCCGAGCCGGCTGCGTCACCTGCCCAAGGCGATCGGGGTGGCCGAGGTCGAGCGGCTCATCGCCGCCGCCGGGCCGAAGGACGCGCCGCTGACCCACCGCAACCGGGCCCTGCTGGAGGTGCTGTACGGCACGGGGGCGCGCATCTCCGAGGCCGTGGGGATGACCGTGGAGGACGTGGAGCCCGAGCGGGTGCGGCTGCGGGGCAAGGGCGGGCGCGCCCGCGTGGTGCCGATCGGCCGGTTCGCCCGCGAGGCCCTCGGCGCCTACCTGGCGCGGGCACGGCCGCTGATCTGGGCGCAGGGGGGCGGCGGCGCGGCGCTGTTCCTCAACGCCCGCGGAGGCCGGCTCACCCGCCAGGGGGCCTGGGAGGTGCTGCGGTCGGCCGCCGAGCGGGCCGGACTGACCGGTGTCTCGCCGCACATGTTGCGCCATTCGTTCGCAACTCACCTCCTCGACGGAGGAGCGGACGTTAGGGTTGTCCAGGAACTGCTCGGCCACGCCTCGGTCGCGACCACCCAGGTCTACACCCTCGTCGGGGTCGACCGGCTCCGGGCGGCCTACGCGGCGGTCCAAGACGGGGCCGATCGTCCAACTTCATAGCTCTCGGGCGCGTCGCCTTGCCGCTTACGTGCCCACCCCATAGTGTCCGTCCGGACGGTCCGGTTCGGGGCCGTCAGGGAGGTTCAACTGGTGACTGCGACCACAGACGCTTCAATCCGGGAGATTCCCGGTGCCCCCGAGGGTGGATGGGGTGACACCAGGAGCGACGGGATCCTTGGTCCCACCGGCCGGCCGCGTCCCGTCTTCCCAGATCCGGTGCCCCCGACCACGCACGGCCCCGCGAGGGTCGTGGCCATGGTCAACCAGAAGGGCGGCGTCGGCAAGACCACCACGACGATCAACCTCGGGGCCTCGCTCGCCGAGTGCGGGCAGAAGGTCCTGCTCGTCGACTTCGACCCGCAGGGCGCGCTCTCGGTCGGTCTGGGCATCGACCCGCGCCCGCTCGAGGCGACCATATACGACCTGATCATGGAAGAGCAGGACGTCACCGCCGAGGACGTCCTGCTGGCCACCAGCGTCGAGAACATGGACCTGCTGCCCAGCAACATCTTCCTGTCCGGCGCCGAGATCCGGCTGGTCAACGAGGTGGCCCGCGAGTACGCCCTCGGCCGCTCGCTGGAGCCGCTGCTCCCGCACTACGACATCTGCCTGATCGACTGCCAGCCCTCGCTCGGCCTGCTGGCGGTCAACGCGCTGACCTGCGCGCACAGCGTCATGGTGCCGCTCGAGTGCGAGTTCTTCGCGCTGCGGGGCGTCGCCCTGCTGATGGAGTCGATCACCAAGGTGCAGGAGCGCCTGAACAAGAACCTCGAGATCGACGGCATCCTGGCCACCATGTACGACCCGCGTACGCTGCACGCGCGCGAGGTGCTCCAGACGATCATGCAGGGCTTCGGCGACAAGGTCTTCCACACGGTGATCAACCGCACCGTCCGGTTCCCCGACGCCACCCTCGCCGGCGAGCCGATCACCCAGTTCGACTCCGCCTCCATGGGCGCCACCGCCTACCGCGAGCTGGCCCGCGAGGTCCTGGCCCGCTGGTCACAGGAGGGCTGATCCGCCCGCACCGCCGACCGGTCCGCACCGCCGGCCGTGAGGGCGGTCCCGCGCGGCGGCGGCCGCCGTGCGGGACAATGGGCCGGTGACCCCAGAGCCCGAGACGGCCCAGGCCAGGCCGGACGCCTTCCAGGTGCACCTGGAGGTCTTCGAAGGTCCCTTCGACGTGCTGCTCGCGCTGATCTCCAAGCACAAGCTCGACATCACCGAGGTGTCCCTGCACCAGGTGACCGACGAGTTCATCGCGCACATCCGCTCCCGCGGCCCCGAGTGGGACCTGGACCTGGCCAGCCACTTCCTGCTCGTCGCCGCCACTCTCCTGGACCTCAAGGCCGCCCGCCTGCTCCCCACGGGCGAGGTGGAGGACGAGGAGGACCTGGCGCTGCTGGAGGCCCGCGACCTGCTGTTCGCCCGCCTGCTGCAGTACCGCGCCTACAAGGAGGTCGCGAAGGTCTTCGCCGGCCGGATGGCCGAGGAGGCCCTGCGCTTCCCCCGGTCGGTGCCCATGGAGCCGCAGTTCGCGGGGCTGCTGCCCGAACTGGTGCTCGGCATCGGCCCCGAGCGGCTGGCCAAGATCGCGGCGAGGGTGTTCACGCCGAAGGCCGCGCCGTCGGTGTCCACCGCCCACATCTACCAACCGGTCGCCAACGTCCGCGAGCAAGCGGCTATCCTGGTGCAGCGGCTCCGGCGCGTGCGCACCGCGACGTTCCGGGCCCTGACCGCCGACTGCGCGGGCACCTTCGAGGTCATCGCGCGCTTCCTGGCCGTCCTTGAGCTCTACCGGGAGGCCGCGGTCTCCTTCGAGCAGATAGAGCCGCTCGGAGATCTGCACGTGACCTGGACGGGCGCCGACGACGGAGACGTCGCGGTGGTCGACGACTACGACGAGGGCCCAGCGGGCGACCGCGACCGGCAGGACGGCGACGACGCCGGCGGCCGGCCGCACCCCGAAGGCCGAGAGAGCGAAGATGCAGCCGATGAGTCCTGACGCCGGGCGCCCGCCCGGCGATGCGCCCGTCCCCGCCGGCGAGACCGCCGAGCCGGGCCTGCGGGCCGGCCTGGAGGCCATCCTGCTCGTCGTCGACGAACCGGTCGCCGAGGTCACCCTGGCCCAGGTGCTCGAGCGCCCCTCGCGCGAGGTCGCCGAGGCCCTGCGCGAGCTGTCGGCGGAATACACCGCCGACGGGCGGGGTTTCGACCTGCGGGAGGTCGCCGGAGGCTGGCGTCTCTACACGCGGGCCGGGTGCGCCGCGGTGGTGGAGCGCTTCGTCCGCGACGGGCAGCAGGCCCGTCTGACGCAGGCCGCCCTGGAGACCCTCGCGGTCGTGGCCTACCGCCAGCCGGTGAGCCGGGCGAGGGTCGCCGCCGTACGAGGGGTCAACAGCGACGGCGTCATGCGCACGCTGGCGGCGCGCGGGCTGGTCGAGGAGGCCGGCACCGATCCCGAGAGCCAGGCGGTGCTCTACCGCACGAGCTCGTACTTCCTGGAGAGGCTGGGGCTGCGGAGCCTCGACGAGCTGCCCGCGCTCGCCCCGTTCCTCCCCGACGACGTGGAAAACCTAGAGGAGCATCAGAAGTGAACAACAGGCGTGGTACCCCGTCCGGTGATGGACGCGGTCGAGGACGCGGTGGCGCCCCCGGCGGCGCCTCAGGCTCCCGTGGAGGGGCCGGAGCCCGTGGCGGCTCCGGCGGCTTCCGGAGCGGGCCCGGCCCGCGAGGAGGCGGCCAGAGCGGCTCTCGCGCGCGATACGGCAGGCCGGGCGACGACCGAGGCGGGGCGTCCGGCGACGACCGCCGTGCCCCGTTCCGGGGCGACGAGCGGCGTGGCTCCTTCGGCGACGACCGCCGGGGCTCGTTCCGCGGCGACCGGGGCGGTCCGTCCCGTGGTGATGACCGCCGGGGCTCCTTCCGTGGCGACCGGGGCGGTCCGTCCCGTGGTGATGACCGCCGGGGTTCCTTCGGTGGGGACCGGGGCGGTGCCTCGCGCGGCGATGATCGCCGTCCCCCGTTCCGGAGTGACGAGCGGCGTGGCTCTTCCGGTGACGACCGCCGGGGTTCCTTCGGTGGCGACCGGGGCGGTTCGTCCCGCGGCGATGATCGCCGTCCCCCGTTCCGCAGTGACGAGCGGCGCGGCTCCTTCGGCGACGACCGCCGGGGCTCGTTCCGTGACGACCGGGGCGGTCCGTCCCGTGGTGATGACCGCCGGGGTTCCTTCGGTGGGGACCGGGGCGGTGCCCCGCGCGGCGATGATCGCCGTCCCCCCTTCCGCAGTGACGAGCGGCGCGGTTCCTTCGGCGACGACCGCCGGGGTTCCTTCCGCGACGACGACCGCGCGGCTCCGCGCGTCGGGCGCGGTGGATCCCGCGAGCGCTACGGCAGGGACGAGACCGGCCGCGACCGGCCCGTCCGCGACGAGGGCCGCTTCGCCGGCGGCTCCGGCGGCCGGTACGGGCGCGACGACCGGCGCGACGACCGGCGTGAGGGCCGGCGCGACGAGGTGCAGACCATCGGCGGCTCGCTCGGCGGCTCGTCCGCCGGCACCCGTGGCCGCTACGGCCGCCCCGAGGGCGGCCGGGCGCAGGACCGCTTCGGCCGTGGCGCCGCGCCCGCGGGCCGCGGCGGGGCAGGCCGCGACAGCGCTTCCGCTGCGCGCGGCAAGGCGACGCGCTCCGGCGCCCCGGCCGGGCGCGGGCAGGCCGCCCGTCCCGAGCGCGGCGGCGCGTTCAAGACCGCCCGCCAGCCGCTGCGCGACCCCGACTTCTTCCCCGCCGGCTACACCGACGAGCGCGACACCACCGAGGTGCCCGACGGCATCCGGCTGCAGAAGGTCCTCGCCCAGGCCGGCGTCGCGGCGCGGCGCACCTGCGAGGAGATGATCGGCGAGGGACGGGTCACCGTGGACGGCCAGGTCGTGCGGCGCTTCGGCGCCCGCGTCGACCCGGCCAAGCAGGTCATCCACGTCGACGGCAAGCGCATCCCCACCGCCCCCGACCTGGTCTACTTCGCGATCAACAAGCCGATCGGCGTCGTCAGCACCATGTCCGACCCCGAGGGCCGTCCGTCGCTGGCCGACTACGTGGCCGACCGCACCGAGCGGCTGTTCCACGTCGGGCGCCTGGACACCGAGACCGAGGGCCTGATCATCCTCACCAACGACGGCGAGCTGGCCCACCGGCTGACCCACCCGAGCTTCGGCGTGCAGAAGAAGTACTGGGCCAAGGTGCCCGGGCCCATTCCGCGCGACCTGGGCCGCCGGCTGAAGTCGGGCGTCGAGCTGGAGGACGGCCTGGTCAAGGCCGACGAGTTCAAGATCGTGCAGGAGCACGGTCAGCAGGCCCTGGTCGAGGTCGTCCTGCACGAGGGGCGCAAGCACGTCGTGCGGCGCATGCTGGACCTCGCCGGTCACAACGTGATCGACCTGGCCCGCATCGAGTTCGGGCCGGTCAAGCTCGGCCGGCTCAAGCCGGGCACCCTGCGCGCGCTCACCCTCGTGGAGGTCGGCGAACTCTACGCCACCGTGGGAATGTAGCCTGGCGGGAAGCGGAGCACGACCGGACGCCCTGCGAGAGGGGAAAGCCATGGTGCGGGCCATCCGGGGCGCCGTCCAGATCGATTCCAACGATCGGGAGGCGATCCTCGAGGGAGTGACCGAGCTGGTCAGCGAGGTCATGGAGCGCAACAGGCTGACCACCGACGAGGTGATCAGCGTGATCTTCACGGCCACTCCCGACCTCACCGCGGAGTTCCCCGCGCTCGCCGCCCGCAAGCTCGGCTTCCACGACGTGCCGCTGATCTGCGCCAGCGAGATCGACGTGCCCGGGGCGCTGCCCCGGGTCGTCCGGCTGATGGCCCACGTGGCCACCGACCGCCCCCGCCAGCAGATCCAGCACGTCTACCTGCGCGGCGCCGCCGCGCTGAGAGTGGACATCGCCCAGTGAACGAGCGGCCGCGCGGCATCGAGAGCGTCCTGGTCGTCGGCACCGGGCTGATCGGCACGTCGGTCGCCCTGGCCCTGCGCGAGCACGGCGTCACCGTCAAGCTCACCGACCAGAGCCCCGGTGCGGTGCGCGTGGCGTGCGAGCTCGGCGCCGGGGACGAGTGGGAGCCGGGCGGCGACCGCGTCGACCTGGCCGTGATCGCCGTGCCGCCCCAGTTCGTGGCCGACTGGCTGCTCGACCTGCAGAAGACCGAGGCCGCCCGCTTCTACACCGACGTGGCCAGCGTCAAGGCGCTGCCCATCGAGCAGGCGCGCCGGCTCGGCTGTGACATGAGCGCCTACGTGGCCGGCCACCCGCTGGCCGGCCGCGAGCGGTCCGGGCCCGGCGCGGCCCGGGCCGATGTGTTCCTCGGCCGTCCCTGGGCGTACTGCCCCGGGCGCGAGACCTCGCCGCGCGCCGTCGCGGCCGTGCTGTCGCTCATCGAGCTGTGCGGCGGCAACGCCGTCAAGGTCGACCCGGTGGCGCACGACGAGGCCGTCGCGCTCATATCGCACGCCCCGCACGTGGCCGCCTCCGCCGTCGCCGCGCGGCTGGTCGGCGCCTCGGACACCGCGCTCGGCCTGGCCGGGCCGGGAGTGCGGGACGTCACCCGGGTCGCGGGCGGCGATCCGGACCTGTGGACGGTCATCCTGTCGGGCAACGCCCGCCCGGTGGCGGAGGTCCTGGAGGCCGTCGCCACCGACCTGGCCGCAGCGGCGGCGGCCCTGCGCGCGGTCTCGGTGGACGACGACGGGGCCATCGCGCGGGTCACCGAGCTGCTGCGGCGCGGAAACGCCGGCCGGAGCCGCATCCCCGGCAAGCACGGCGGGCCCGCGCGGGCGTACGCCGTGGTGCAGGTGCTCGTCGGCGACCGGCCCGGCGAGCTGGCGCGCCTGTTCCAGGTGGCCCAGGACGCCGGGGTCAACATCGAGGACGTCCGCCTGGAGCACGCCCCCGGGCTGCCTCTGGGCGCCGCCGAACTGTCGGTCCAGCCCGAGTCCGCCGAGGTGCTCGCCGAGGCCCTGCGCTCGCACGGGTGGCACGTGCCCTAGTCCCGTCAGGGGCTTGGGCCGACGATGCCCGGGTGGTGGAGGATTCCCGGTACCCTCATTGCGGACAACTCAATCGGGACGCAGAGGGAGATGCCGTGACCGCACTGGTCGTCGCCATGGACGGCCCTTCGGGGTCGGGCAAGTCGAGTGCGTCGCGCGGGGTGGCGCGCGCGCTCGGGCTGCGCTATCTCGACACCGGGGCGATGTACCGCGCGATCACCTGGTGGATGCTCGAGCACGGCGTCGAGGTGGCCGACGCGGCCGCGGTCGCCGGCCGGGCCGGCGAGCCGGTGCTCGTCATCGCCACCGACCCGGACGCCCCGGGCGTCACGGCGGACGGCCGCGACGTCTCCGCCGAGATCCGCACCGGCGAGGTCACCGCGGCGGTGTCCGCGGTCAGCGCGGTGCCCGAGGTGCGCGCCCGGCTGGTCGCCGAGCAGCGCGCCATCATCGGCGAGGGCGACATCGTGGTCGAGGGACGCGACATCGGCACCGTGGTGGCCCCCGGCGCGCCCGTCAAGATCTACCTGACCGCGAGCCCCGAGGCCCGCGCCCGGCGCCGCACCGCCGAGCTGACCGGCACCACCGTGGAGGCCCAGCGGGCCGCGATGGCGCGGCGTGACACCCTTGACTCGACCCGCAAGGCCGACCCTCTGGTGATGGCGGCGGACGCGGTCGAGCTGGACACCACGGAGCTCAACCTCGAAGAGGTCGTCTCCGAGGTCCTCAGACTTGTGAAAGAGCGCACCTGATCCGGTGACGCGCGAGCGGGACGCCCTCCGGGGCGCCGCGCCCGCCGGCCGCCGAGGCAAGGATGGGCCCCGATGGAAACGGACGTGACGTGACGGGGGAGTACGACGACGAGGCCGGCTGGATCGAGGCCGACCTCGCGGAATTCGAGCAGGACGGCGCGCCCGCCGAGGCCGAGCCGGACGCCGGCCCACTGCCGGTGGTCGCCGTCGTGGGGCGTCCGAACGTGGGCAAATCCACGCTGGTCAACCGCATCATCGGCCGCCGCGAGGCGGTCGTGGAGGACGTGCCCGGCGTGACCCGCGACCGGGTGACCTACGAGGGCACCTGGCGGGGCCGCCGCTTCACCCTGGTGGACACCGGCGGGTGGGATCCCGACGCCACCGGCATGGCGCTGCGCATCGCCGAGCAGGCGCAGATCGCGGTCGAGCTGGCCGATGTGATCCTGTTCGTGGTGGACGCCACGGTCGGGGTGACCGACGCCGACGAGACCGTCGCCGCGGTGCTGCGCCGTTCGGGCAAGCCGCTCGTGCTGGCCGCCAACAAGGTGGACGACCAGCGCATGGAGCTGGAGGCGACGGCCCTGTGGTCGCTCGGCCTCGGCGAGCCGCAGCCGGTGTCGGCCCTGCACGGCCGTTCCAGCGGCGACCTGCTGGACGTCCTGCTGCAGATCATGCCCGAGGCCCCGCCGCAGCGGTTCGGCGCCGAGCGCGGGCCCCGCAGGGTCGCGCTGGTCGGCAAGCCGAACGTCGGCAAGTCCTCGCTGCTGAACAAGCTGGCCGGCGAGGAGCGGGTGCTGGTCGACCCGATGGCGGGCACCACCCGCGACCCGGTCGACGAGCTGGTCGAGCTGGGCGGCAAGACCTGGCGCTTCGTCGACACCGCGGGCATCAGGCGCCGCGAGCGCGAGCTGCAGGGCGCCGACTTCTACGCGGGCATGCGCACCAAGGCCGCCCTGGAGCGGTCGGAGGTCGCCGTCGTGCTCATCGACGCCTCCGAGGTGCTCACCGAGCAGGACCTGCGCATCATCAGCATGGTCATCGAGTCGGGCCGCTGCATGGTCGTCGCGTTCAACAAGTGGGACCTGGTCGACGAGGACCGCCGCCACTACCTGGAGAAGGAGATCGACCGCCAGCTCGTCCGCGTCCCGTGGGCGCTGCGGGTCAACATCTCCGCCAAGACCGGGCGGCACGTCGACCGGCTGGTCCCGGCGATCGAGCGGGCGCTTGAGTCCTGGAGCACGCGCGTGCCGACGGCCCGGCTCAACACCTTCCTGTCGGACCTGGTCGCGGCCACCCCGCCGCCGGTGCGCGGCGGCAAGCAGCCCAAGATCCTGTTCGCCACGCAGGCGTCGACCGAGCCGCCGAAGTTCGTGCTGTTCACCTCGGGCTTCCTGGAGGAGACCTACCGCCGCTTCATCGAGCGCCGCATCCGCGAGGAGTTCGGCTTCGCCGGCTCCCCGGTGGAGGTCAGCATGCGCATCCGCGACAAGCGCGGCGCCGCCAAGAAGAAGTAGCCGCTCGCCTCTCCCCGCCGGCCCGGCTCACGGCCGGCGGCGGGGGAGGGCGAGGGCCGTCACGGCGCCCACCGCGCACAGGGCGGCGGTCAGCAGGAAGATCTCGGTGTACTCCGTGTGCAGCGCCTGGACGACCTTCGCGCTGTACTCGGCCAGCCGCCGGGCGTACTCCGCGGATTCCACGCCGAACGGCAGCGGCGTGTCCAGATGGGCCGTCAGCGACTGGAAGCGGTGGAACCCCCAGGCCGACAGCGCGGCGACGCCCAGCAGCATGCCCATCATGCGGGTCACCACGACCGCCGCCGAGGCGACCCCGTGGCGTCCGGCGGGGGTCGCCCGCAGCACGGCCGAGGACACCGGCGCGATCACCGTGCCCAGCCCCAGGCCCGCCACGGCCAGGTCGACGTCCACGCGCGACAGGCCGAACGGGTAGGAGGCGGCCGCGGGGTCCAGCGGCCAGCGGGAGATCAGGAAGTACCCGGCGGCGGCCACGACCAGCCCTGCCACGGCGACCGCCCGCTCGCCGAACCGGCGGGCCAGCACCCCGCCCGCCAGCGCGGCGAGCGCGAGGGCGACCAGGAACCGCGAGAGCACCAGCGCACCCCCGACGGTGTCCTCGCCCAGCAGGGTCTGGGCGGCGAGCTGCACGTCCACCAGGGTGACCAGCAGCGCCGCCCCGGTGAGGAAGCTGACCCCAAGCGACGCCCAGAACGGGGCGCGCCGCACGCCGGCCATGTCCAGCAGCCGAACCGGCGCGCGCAGCTCCCACGCGACGAACCCCGCGACGGCGACCACGCCCGCCGCGATCGCCGGCACGCCCCAGGAGGGCAGGACCGCCCTGTCGGGCTCGGGGTTGTACAGCCCGGCCACGAGCAGGCCCAGCGCGAGGGCCAGCAGCAGCCCGCCCACCACGTCGACGCGCGTCCGGGGCCCGCCGCGCGGCGCGGGCGGCGGCACCGCCCGGTGGACGGCCACCGCCGCGATCAGGGCGAGCGGGATGTTGACCCAGAAGATGCCCCGCCAGCCCACCAGCGCGGCCACCCCCGCCCCGTACAGGGGGCCCAGGACGCTGCCCAGCTCCTGCGCCGCGCCCACGGCCCCCAGGGCGACCGGTCGGGCGTGCTCGTCCCACAGGTCGCCGACGAGCGCCATCGTGATCGGCAGCAGCGCGCCGCCCGCGATGCCCTGGAGCGTGCGGCCGGCCGTGAGCAGCGGGACCGACGCGGCGAGCGCGGTGACCGCGGAGCCGGCCGCGAACCCGGCCAGGCAGGCGTGGATCAGCGGCCGTCGCCCGTACCGGTCGGAGAGCTGGCCGAGCAGCGGCATGGCGGCCACATAGCCGAGCAGGAAGCCGGTGACGATCGGGGTGGCCCGTTCGAGGTGGTTGACGGGCACGCCGAGGTCGCGGGCGACGTCGATCAGGACGGTCACCACGACGTAGGCGTCCAGCGCGGCCAGCAGGACGGCCGTTCCGCCGACGCCCAGGGCCACCCGCCGGACCGCGACCGGGCCGGCGGGCGCGGCCGCCGAGCCGGGCTCCGCGCGGGGCGCCGGAGAGAAAGCGGGGACCGGTTCGGCGGAATGACTCAAGGGCTCGCGCTCGGCGTGGCTCATGGGCTCGCGCTCAGGGTGGCTCATGGGCTCGTGCTCGGGGTGGATCTGGCGCTCGGGGTGGCGATGGTCACCGGGGCGTCGTAGTCGTCGAGGGCGACCAGGACCGTGCCGGCGTTGGCGCCGCTGCCGAGCGGCAGGCTCGCCTTGAGCAGGCGGCCGGTGTCCTTGGCCACCCACACCTGCCCCGTGACACCCTGGTTGACCCCCGGCACCAGCGTGATGATGACCTGCTGCGACAGCGTCACCGCCACCCGGTAGGCGTCAACGCCGCCGACCTTCTCGGCGGCCTCGGTCTTGGGGTCGGTGGCGGTGGACAGCAACCGGGCCACCCCGGTGTCGGGGTTGAGGATGGCCGAGGGGTCGTAGATGCCGGCCAACTGCTTGCGGGTCATCGTCTGGTAGCCGCCGGTGGGGCCCTTGAAGTAGACGGTGTCGCCGGTCAGGACGAAGTTGAGCTCCTGCAGGTTGCCCAGGACGTCGATCTGCAGGGTGCCCTTGGCGTCGCCCTCACGGGTCAGGGAGCCGTCGGCGTTCTTGACGGGGACCGGCGGCTTGCCCTCGGTCGTGATCGTGAAGGCGACGGTCTTGACCTCGCGCATCGCCGCCGCGGCCTTGTCGAGCAGGTCGCGTCCGGCCGGCAGCGCGTCGCCGCCCGGCGAGGACGTGCAGGCGGAGGTGCAGGCGAGGGCCAGCAACAGCGAGGCGATCAGCCACGTCACCAGCACCGGCGCCCGCCGCGGCGGCGGTGCGCCGTCGCGGGAGGCGGTACGCGGCGAGGGGCCCGTGCGCGCGGGGGCGAGCCGGGAGGGACCGTCGCCGGGGGATGCGGCGAGGCGGGACCGGGAAGCGAGCGACCTATTCGACACAGCCGGGATGCTAGCCACCGCGGGCGGCGCATCCACGACTTTCCCAGGTATCGGTTTGGGGTCGGACGACCCGCACCCGCCCGGCCAGGCCGGACAGGACGGCCCCTGAGAAGCTAGGCGCGTTCTTCGGCGCGCAGGCGCAGCAGGTGCTTGACCACGGGGGTGTAGGCGACCTCCAGCGCCTGCACCAGCTCAGGCGTGAGGCGGTCGATGAAGTGGTAGCGGACGTTGGCGACGTGCATGGGCGCCACCCGCTGCATCGTCTCCCACCCCTGCTCGGTGAGCACCGCGAAGGTTCCCCGCCGGTCGTCCGGGCAGCTCTCCCTGCTGACCAGGGAGGCGGCCTCCATGCGCGCGATCTGGTGGGACAGGCGGCTGCGAGATTGGATGGTGGCCTCGGCCAGGTCGCTCATGCGCATGCGATGACCCGGGCTCTCTGACAGGTTCACCAGGATCTCGTAGTCGTTCAGCGACAGTCCGGACGCCTGAAGCTCGCGGTCGAGCCGATGCTCGAGAAGCTTGTGGGCCGCCAGGTGGGCGCGCCACGCTCGCTGCTCCCCGCCGCTCAGCCAATTGGTGTCCAGGTCGTCGGATTCCGCCGTGCTCATGGTTGTGAATCTATCTCTCCGGGAGCGTTCATGAGGCGGTTGACCTCGGTCGGATCCCCGGATCGTCCCTTATTTAGGAAATTTTCCGACTGGAACGATGTATCCCGGCCCAGACGGGGGGAAGGAGCGGCGAGATGAGCGAGAAGGTGACGGAGCCGGATTCCGGCCAGGAGAGTTTCCTCACGGTCGCGGTGGCCGCGGGCATCAACCTCGCGATCGCGGTGGCCAAGATGGTGGCCGGCCTGATCAGCGGCTCGTCGGCCATGCTGTCGGAGGCCGCGCACTCGGCCGCCGACACGGTGACCGAGGTGCTGCTGCTGGTCGCGGTCCGGCGCAGCGGGCACCCGGCCGACTCCCGGCATCCCTTCGGGCACGGCAAGGCCGGGTTCTTCTGGGCGTTGATGGCGGCGGGCGCGACGCTGCTGATCGGCGCCGGGTTCTCGATCACCCACGGCGTGCAGACGATCAGGGACGGCGAGGACCTGGGCGACCTCAAGGTGTCCTACATCGTGCTGGTGATCGCGTTCGTGCTGGAGGGCGTCTCGTTCTTCCGCGCCGTCCACCAGGTGCGGAGGGAGGCCGACCGGCTGAACGTGAGCCCGCAGCGGTACGTGGTGCACACCACCGACACGGCGGTCAAGGCGGTCGTGTTCGAGGACTCCGCGGCGCTGGTCGGCATCGGCGTGGCCGCCCTCGGCCTGCTGGGCTTCCAGCTCACCGGGTCGGCGGTGTGGGACGGACTGGCCTCGATCGTGATCGGCCTGCTGCTGCTCGGCGTCGCGCTGTACCTGATCAAGGCGAACGCCTCGCTGCTGATCGGCCAGGCGGCCCCCCCGCGCGTCCAGCGCGCGATCCTCGAGGAGATCACCGGACGGGCCGAGGTCAACGAGGTCGTCGAACTGCTGACCATGATGCTCGGCCCGGACGACGTGCTGGTCGCCGCGAAGATCGATTTCGTCGACGAGTGCACCGGCGACCGGCTGGAGCAGGTCTCCGACGACATCGAGCACCGGCTGAGAGATCGTTTTCGGGGTGTCACGCACGTCTTCCTCGACCCCACGCCGGGGCCCGACGCCCCGCGCCGCGCGGCGCGGCCGCCGGTGCCCTCAGCCGTCGATCCGGCGCAGCTCGGCCGGGTGGTCGGTGACGGCGCAGCCGATGACGGCGCCGGCCGTCCACTCCAGTAGCCGGCGCCCGCGCCAGCCGGACGAACCCGACGGATCGACCTCGCCGTCCATGTCGGAAAGGTCGGTCAGCGGGAAGTCGTCGATCGTCAGCTCGCCTCGCTTGACGAGGGCTTCCTTGCGCACCCACTGGCGGATCACCCGCCGCTTGTCGTGACCGATCAGGGCGAACTCGGCGGGGGACAGGGTGAACTCGACCAGGCCGCGGTCCACGTCGCCCCGCGGCACGTGCTCGGCGTCCACGCCGACCCGGCCCGGCCCCGCGACCGCGCACACGTACCCGGCCGTGTGCGACAGGCTGACGCCCAGCTCGGGCACCTCGGCGATGGACGGGCGGCCGTGGCCGGGGCCGTGCTTGTCGCAGTACTGGATCAGGGTCAGCTCCTCGGCGGGCCGTCCGAGGAGGGTGGCGGCGCACTGCCTGACCAGCAGGTGGGCGGCCACGAAGTCGTCCCGGTCACGTTCGCGGACGAAGCGGGACGCCCGCTCGCGCTCGGTGTCGGTCAGCGTGCCGCCCACAGCGGCCAGCACGGCGTCCGCACGCCCGGCCATCACGATCGAATCGCGCACTCGCCCACCCTAACGGCCCGGCGATCACGCCGGGGGGCGCAGACCCGACCCGGCCCGCCCGGCCGTCCGGAATGACGCCGAGCGGGCCTGCCGGCCGTCGTTGACGACGCGGAGCGGGCCTGTCGAGCGTCCGGGGTCAGCCGAGCAGGGCTCCCATCCAGGACTCGACCTCGTCGGGGTGGCGGGGGAGGGCCGAGGACATCAGCCGGGCGCCGTCCTCGGTGATCAGCAGGTCGTCCTCGATGCGCACGCCGATGCCGCGCAGCTCCGGCGGCAGGGTGAGGTCGTCCGGCTGCAGGTAGAGGCCGGGCTCGACGGTGAGCACCTGACCGGCCTCCAGCACGCCGTCCAGGTAGACCGACGAGCGGGCCCTGGCGCAGTCGTGGACGTCCAGGCCGAGCATGTGCCCGCTGCTGCACAACGTGTAGCGGCGGTGCAGGTCACCGTCGGCCGAGTCCAGCACCCCCCACTCACGCAGCCCTTCGGCGATGACGCGCATCGCGGCGGCGTGGAAGTCACGGAAGCGGGCCCCCGGCCGCAGGACGGCGATGGCCGCGCTCTGGGCCTCGTACACCAGCTCGTAGACCTGCCGCTGGACGGGGCTGAACCGCCCTGACAGCGGCAGCGTGCGGGTGACGTCGGCGGTGTAGAGGTCGTCGGACTCGACGCCGGCGTCGAGCAGCAGCAGCTCGTCGCGGTTCAGGGCGCCGTCGTTGCGGATCCAGTGCAGGACGCAGGCGTGCGCGCCGGAGGCGACGATGCTGTCGTATCCGGTCGCGTTGCCCTCCAGCCGGGCCCGCAGCCCGAAGACGCCTTCGACGTACCGTTCGCCGCGCGGGTGGGCGAGGGCCTGCGGCAGCGCGCGCACCACGTCCTGGAAACCACGGCCCGTGGCGTCCACGGCGTGCTGCAGCTGGGCGACCTCCCAGTCGTCCTTGATCAGCCGCATCTCCGACAGGAACGCGGTCAGCTCCTCGTCCCCCTCGTGTGGCGCCACCCGCGCGTCGACGGAGGCGTCCACCTCGCGCAGGACCCGGGCCGTGCCGGTGAGGGCCTCGGGCAGGCGGTCGATCGGCGCGCACTCGATCTGGTACAGCGCCTCGGCCTCGGCCAGGGTGGGCCGGGCGCCGACCCAGAACTCGCCGTACTTGCGGTCGCGGTAGAACTCCTGCCCCGCCGCGCCCTCCGCCGAGCGGGGCGACCGGGGGCGGGTGAACAGCGTCGCCGCCCCCGAGGGCGCGATGACCAGCACATCGTCGGGCTCCTGCCCGCCGGTCAGGTACGCGAAGGCGCTGTGGGGGCGGAAGCGGTGGTCGGAATCGTTGCTGCGGACCTTCAGCGTCCCGGACGGGATGACCAGCCGCTCGCCGGGGAACCGCTGGACCAGGGCGGCCCGGCGCTTGGCGGTGTAGGACGCGAGCGGCAGCGCCGCCAGGTCCGGGCGGCTCGTGTCGGCCCAGCCGCCGGTCATGAAATCGGCCAGTGCGTCGGATATGGGCAGGTCGTGGCTGCCGGTGTTCAGTCGATCGCTCATCTCGCGGTCCCCTGGAGAGAAGTGGTGCGTGGCATGGTACTCATGCCGCCCCCGGGACGCCGGACCGGCTTTGCCCGTCCTCACGCTTAACGTTGGCACGAGGTGGGGAAGTCACTGATACTCTCCCTGGCCTCTCCTTACCGTGACGAGGTGGTGTCGATGCTCATCAGCGCGATCCTGCGAAGTAAAGGAAGCACGGTGGCGACCGTGCGGCCGCAGGCGACGGTCACCCAGCTGCTCGCAGCCCTGGCCAGCCACAACATCGGCGCCGTCGTGGTGTCGGAGGACGGCGAGACGATCGTCGGCATCGTCTCCGAGCGCGACGTGGTGCGCGGGCTCCACCAGCGCGGCCCCGGCGTGCTGGAGGAGCCGGTGTCGTCGATCATGACGACTCCCGTGCGCACCTGTGAGCCGGACGCCGACGTCGAAGACCTGCGCAAGACCATGACCGACCACCGCATCCGCCACCTCCCCGTGGTCAGCCAGGGCCTCCTGGCCGGCATCGTGAGCATCGGCGACGTCGTCAAGAGCGCCATCGAGGAGCTGGAGACCGAAAAGGCCCACCTGGTCGACTACCTCCACGGCTGAGCCTGCCGACCCTGGCAGGCGTCAGGCGGCGGGCCGAAGGTGCTCGTGTGCCCAGTCCTCGAAGGTCGTGAGCGGGATGGCATAGGCCCGCGCGAATTCCGGGCGGGCCGGCTGGCCGGCCACGTCGATGAATTCGTGCGACCTGACGCCTGCCGGCGGCATACCGGCGGCGATCGCCTCCTGCGTGGTCATGTCGGGCGCGGCGATCTCGGTGCCGAGCGCGCGGGAGAGGACCTCGGCGATCTGCGTCATCGTCAGGTAGTCGCCCGCCAGTTCCAGCTCGACCTGGTGGAACCGCTCCGGTGCGGTGAACGCCGCGGCGGCCGCCGCGCCGATGTCGCGCACCGCGACGAGGGAGAGCCGGGTGCCGGGCTTCAGCACGGTCACCAGTCCTCCCTCGACACCGCGGGGCAACAGGTACGCCGTGGAGGGAAGGAAGTTCTCCATGAAGAAGCCCGGCTTGATGATCGACCAGCACGGGAAGCCCGCCGCGCGCACCAGGTCCTGAGCGCCGGCCTTGGCGGCCATGACCGGCTCCATCGATGCCCAGCGGCCTTCGGCCCATCCGGGAACGCCGGCGCGTTGTCCGGCACCGGAGACGGACGTGTGCACGAACTGCCGCACACCTGCGGCCAGGGCGCCTTCGACCAGGTTGCCGGCCTGAGTCAGCTCGCCGTCGAAGTCCAGGCCTTTCTCGGTCACGGGCGTCTGCACCGAGAAGACGGCCCGGGCGCCTTTCGCCGCCCTGGTCACGGACTCGCGATCGAAGAGGTCGCCGGTGACCAACTCGGCGCCCAGCGATTCGATCGCCCTGGCCCCGCCGGAGGCGGGGTCGCGGACCAGCGCCCGGACGGGGACGCCGGAGGCGAGCAGGGCGCGGGCCGTCGCGCCGCCTTGCTGTCCGGTGGCGCCGGTGACCAGGACGGGTGCGGATTCGATGGACATGGATCTCCTGTCATGATGGATAAACGGCGGACCCCGCCGTTTAAGGCTTCGGTAGAATACGGCGGGCCCCGCCACTTAGCAACCTGAGGAGAGACCATGCCCGCCCTGCGTGCGGATGCCCGGCGCAACTACGCGCGCCTGCTCGCCGTGGCCGAGGAGGCGATCGCCGCGCACGGCCCCGACGCGTCCCTGGAGCAGATCGCCCGTACGGCGGGAGTCGGATCCGCCACCCTGCGCCGGCACTTCCCCAACCGCCACGCGCTGCTGGAGGCGGTCTTCCGCGAACGGGTCGGCATGCTCTGCGCCCGCGCCCGGGACCTCACCACCGGGCCCGACACCCGGGGTGCGCTGCTGGAATGGCTGAACGCCGTCACCGCGGACGCCGCCACCATCCGGGGGCTGGCCATCGCGCTGACCCGCGACCAGGCGGCCGGTCCGGACGTGGCGCACGAGCACTGCGCCTCGGCGCAGCTCACCGAGGCGGGTGACCCACTGGTACGCCGCGCCGCGAACGACGGCGCGCTGGCCCCGGGCGTGACCATCACCGACCTGCTCACCCTGATCACCGGCATCGCCCTGGCCACCGAACACCACACCGACCCCGCCGCCGAGGCACACCGCCTGCTCGGCCTGGCCATGGCGGGCGTCAGCCCCCGTCCGAACTGAGAAGACCCCACAGGCCGATTTCGGCCCGTCTTCGGTGACGCCCGACTGCCTCGGTGGTGACGCCCGGCTGCCTCGGTGAGGAGGCGCAGGCACGGATCTGCCGGGCGCCGGGCGGCCGCCCCCGCTCGCCGCCCGGGTTCCTTCGCCTCCGCTCTGTACGTGGTCGCGCCCGGGGCGCCGTGGCGGTGGGTGGGACGTGGTGCGGTGCGCCGGCGCCCGGGTACGGCGGTGCCCCCGCGTCCTTCGCCGCGCGGGCGCGAGTCCCGGTTACGAGAAGGCGCCGGAGATGATCCCGAGCTGGCGCATCTGGGACAGGACGTCGACGACGCCCCAGGTCTCGGTGATGCGGCCGTTCGCGTGCCGGAAGATGAAGATCTCGTTGTAGGAGATGGACCTGCCGGTGGGCGGGATGCCCAGGTGCTCGCCCTGGTGGGTGCCGGTGACGGTGTTCCGGTAGACGATCTTGTCTCCTTCGGCGATCACGTCCTCGACCGCGATGTGCAGGTCGGGAAAGGCCCGCAGGAGCCTGCCGAACACCTCCTTCAGTGCCTGCGCCCCCGTCGCGTCGATCGGCAGCGGGGTGCGGACCACCACATCGGGGTCGACGACCTCGTCGATCGTCTTGAAGACGAGTTCCGCGTCGCCGCTGTTGACGGCCTCATGAAGGCGGGCGAAGACCCCCAGGTCATGGGTCGGCCGGGTCGCTGACATGTCGTTTCTCCTCTGGTTCGGACGAACGTCGCTCATACTCGGGCGACGAACGACCACCCACCCGGGGGACAGGCCGGGTCAGAGTTGTTCGAGCCGCCCGGTGAGGAACCGCCGCTCGGGGGTCGAGGTGGCCAGGTCGAGCGCTCGGCGGTACGCCGCCCGGGCCTCGTCCTCACGGCCGAGACGCCGCAGCAGCTCGCCGCGGGTCGAGTGGAAGTAGAGGTAGCCGTCCAGGTCCAGGCGGTCGACGGCGGCCAGCGCCGCGGCGGGGTCGCCGGCCTGGGCGAGCGCCGCGGCGCGGTTGAGCTCGACCACCGGGGAGCCGGTGAGGTCGGCCAGCCGCCGGTACATCCGGGCGACCCGCCGCCAGTCGATGCGCTCCCGCGCCTGCAGCGAGGCGATCACGGCCTGCACGACGTAGGCGCCTCGCCCGCCCAGCGCGAGCGCGCGGTCGAGCACCACCCGTCCCGCCGCGATCTGGCGCGCGTCCCACAGCGACCTGTCCTGATCGTCGAGCAGCACGAGGTCCTCGCCGGAGAACCGGGCCCGTCGCCGGGCATGGTGGATCAGCATCAGCGCGAGCAGGCCGTGCGCCTCCGGCTCGTCCGGCATGAGCGCGGTGAGCACTCGTCCGAGGCGGATGGCCTCGCCGCCGAGGTCGACCCGGCCGCTGTAGCCCTCGTTGTAGATCAGGTAGACCACGGCCAGCACCGCGTCGAGGCGGTCGGGCAGCAGGTGCGCGCCGGGAACGGCGAACGGGATCCCGGTCGCCTTGATCTTGGTCTTGGCGCGCGACAGGCGCCGCTTCATGGTCTCCTCGGTGACCAGGAACGCGCGGGCGATCTCGGCGGTCGAAAGGCCGCCCAGGGCCCGCAGCGTGAGCGCCACCTGCCCCTCCAGCGGCAGCGCCGGGTGACAGCAGGTGAAGATCAGCTCCAGTCGCTCGTCCTTGATCACGGTGTCGTCGACCTCGTCCATCATGACGGCCTCGGCTGCCGGCAGCAGGTGGATCTTCTCGGCCAGGGTGTGCTCCCGGCGGATCCGGTCGATCGCCCGGTTGCGGGCCGTCGTCGTCAGCCACGCGCCCGGGTTGTCCGGCACGCCGGACGCGGGCCAGCGCTCCGCCGCGATCGCGAACGCCTCCTGCGCGGCCTCCTCGGCCCTGTCGAAGTCGCCGAGGAACCCGACCAGCGAGGCCAGCACCCGCCCCCACTCGTCCCGGAAGACCTGCTCCAGCACGGTCAGCGCCGCACCACCGGCCTGATCTCCACCGCGCCGCCCATCCGGGCGGCCGGGACGCGGGCCGCCATCTCCAGCACCTCGTCCAGATCGGCCGCCTCGACCAGGCAGAAGCCGCCGAGCACCTCCTTGGTGTCGGCGAACGGGCCGTCGGTCATCAGCGTCCGGCCGTCGGCCACCCGAACACTGGTCGCCGTCTCGGCCGGTTGCAACTGCGCGTGCTCGATGCACCGGTCGTCATCGGCCAGTGCCAAGTAGTCCGCGTACACCGCGTCCATCTCCGCCTCCGACAGCGACTCCACGTAGCCGGGCGGGGTGTAGATCATCAGCGCGTACTGCATCGCGACCTCCGAAGTCAGGGGCTCTCCCCTTGCACGACGAACGGGCGACGGCGCGGGGGACACCACAGGCCCATTCTCGCCCGGCGATCACCCCGTTCTCGCCTCCTGCTCGGTTCGTTCCGTCCGTGAGGTCTCGTCCTGACGACGCGACAAGACGCGGCGCACGGGCACGCGCCGGACGGCCCGGCCGCCCGGCGCGTGTCGTGCTCTGCGCTCCGCGCCCCCTACCAGCGCAGGTGAAGGGCGGCGATGAAGTCGTTCAGCCGCTGCGAGATGATCTGGTGGTCGTGGGCCGACGGGTGCCAGTCGCAGCCGCCGTAGTCCAGGTCGGCGTTGTCGTAGTACCAGTAGACGACCCGGTCGTCGCCCTGCCCGTTGCGGTCCTGCACGACCTGTCGCGCCGCGTCGGCGAGCGCCGTCGTGTTGTACACGTAGGTGGCGCTGACCACGATGACCGCGCGCTTGCCGTAGCGGGCGCGCAGCTTGTCGATGAAGCCCTGGTAGGCGGTCTTGTAGGCGGCGACCAGGGATTCCG
Organism: Sphaerisporangium sp. NPDC005288; assembly: GCF_040607475.1. Taxonomy (NCBI): domain Bacteria; kingdom Bacillati; phylum Actinomycetota; class Actinomycetes; order Streptosporangiales; family Streptosporangiaceae; genus Sphaerisporangium; species Sphaerisporangium sp. NPDC005288. The sequence goes on from NZ_JBEXGT010000006.1 coordinate 109,953, forward strand.
GCGTCCACGACTCGCCGGGGTTGATGGCGGTGGAGAAGTCGTTGATGCCGAGCCCGACCACGATGAGCTGCGGGTGCCAGGTGCCCGGATTCCTCCAGACGTCGCCGGGCACGCTGATCAAGGCACGGTCGTAGTAGGTGCGGTAGTCGGTGCCCGGCTCGATGCCGTTGTAGTTGCGCACCATCCCGCGCCCGGAGAAGGCGTTGAGCTGGTAGTCGGCGCCGAGACCGCGCGCGGTGAGGGCGCCGAAGCTCAGGTCGGCGTTGGTGTTCCTGTCGAGCTGCCCAGGAGCGGGGCATTCGCGGGTGGGGGAGAGGTTGCCGTAGCCGGCGGTGTAGGAGTCGCCGATGAACTCGATCTGCCGACGGCGATCCGGGGGCCTGGGCAGGACGACGCCGCCGGGGGCGGCGACGAAACCGCCGAACTCGCCGATGCCCGACTGGCTCTCGGTGCGCTTGACGAGCCGCACGTCATGCACGCCGTAGCGCAGATTTTTGACCCAGTACGTGGTGCGGCCGGGGGTCACCAGCGTGGCGACGGTGGCGCCGTCGATCTGGACGTCGTAGTCGTTCACGGTGTCGTTCAGGGCGATCCCGACTCCGGTGCCGACGAAGCGGCCCTCGAAGTAGACGCCCGGCCAGCTGTACCGCACGGCGTCGCCGGCGACCTGTACCCGGCCGGCGGTGTGCGCCCTGGCCAGCACGGCCGCCGCATGCCTGCCCGCGGATGTCGCCAGAACGGCCGCCGCCGCACTGCCTGCGGCCGTCGTCGGACTGCCTGCGGCCGTCGTCTCGGAAGGGCTCGCCGCGTTGGCGGCCGTCGGCAGCAGCGTGGCCGCCACCGCCAGCGCGGCCAGCGCCGCCTTCACCTGTGTGTGTCGCACGGTCTCTCCTACTCCTGCCGGCGAGAGCGCCGTGGGACACGCTCCGCCGGGCGATGAGGGGCCAGCGTTCGAAGCTCGCGTTGAAAGCTTCATGGGGGCGAGTACGGCGAGCGCCGCCGGCGGAGACCGCGGCCCGGCGGCATGACGCATCACGGCGGCGCGAACATCCGGTGGGGGCACGGATGACGTGGGGCTCAACGCCCACCCTTCGCCTTGGTTCGGAGACAGGCCGGCGGCGACCCCGGAGAACACTCCGGTCCCGCGCCGGCCAGAGTGTCCGTCCCCCCATCCCAACGGTCAAGACCGTCCGCTCGAAGGTCGCCCTGTCCGCGTAAGGCATGGGCAATGTCTAGGGTGTCCTTGTGCCTGCCACGCTCAATGCCACCAAGACGCGCACCGCGCTGCGCACCTCGGCGCGCATCTCCCTGGAGATGCTGCTCGTCGTGCTGATGACGGCGGTGGCTCTGTGGATTCTCGGCCGGATGTGGTCCGTCCTATGGCCGCTCGTGATCGCCCTGCTGCTCACCACACTGACCTGGCCCCTGGCCCGTTTCCTGCGCCGGCACGGCTGGCCACCCGCATTGGCCGCGTCGGCGGTGACCGTGCTCTTCCTCCTGGTCGCCGCCGGGACCGTGGTGCTGATCGCCGTCCCGGTGGCGTCCCAGTCCGGCGAGCTGTCCACCGGCGTGGGCGACGGCATTCAGAAGCTGCGCGACTGGGCCGCCGGGCCGCCGCTGAACATCGGCGCGGACCAGGTCAGCACCGCGTTCGACAGCGCGGTCAAGCGCGTCCAGTCCAGCGTCGGCAGCATCGTCACCGCCACCCTCACCGGCGTGGGCACCGTGGTCAACGGCCTGGTGACCACGGTCCTGGCGCTCTTCCTCATGTTCTTCTTCCTCAAGGACGGCCCGCGGTTCCTGCCCTGGCTGGCCCGCCAGCTACCCGGCCGCCTCGCCACGGACGTGCCGATCGTGGCCGCCCGCAGTTGGGACACCCTCGGCTCGTTCGTACGCTCCCAGGCCTTCGTGGGCCTGCTCGACGCCGTCTTCATCGGTCTCGGCCTGTGGATCGTGGGCGTGCCGCTGGTTCTTCCCCTGGCCGTCCTGACCTTCGTCTCGGCGTTCATCCCCATCGTCGGCGCCCTGTTCGCCGGTTTCGTGGCGGTCCTCATCGCGCTGGTGTCCAACGGTTGGACGGACGCGCTGATCGTGCTCGCCATCATCGTCGTCGTGCAGCAGCTCGAGGGGAACGTGTTCCAGCCCATGGTGCAGAGCCGTGGTCTCGGCCTGCACGCGGCGGTGGTCCTGCTGGCGGTGACGCTGGGCGGCAGCCTGGCGGGCATCGTGGGCAGCCTGCTCGCCGTACCGGTCGCCGCCCTGATCGCCGTGGTGTGGAACTACCTCCGCGAACAGCTCACCGACCCGCCCCAGGACCCGGAGACCGACCTGCCGGAACCCGGCGAGCCCGTCCCCGAGCGGACGTCCACCTGACCCACCCGCCTCCAGGGGTGTCGCGAGAGCCCCTGCGATGCGTCAGGTCAGAGTGGTGAAGCTTCTTGCCTTGACGCCGCCGACGAAGGCCCGCCACCCGGAGGGACCGACGAGGAGTTCGGGGCCGTCGGGAACCTTGCTGTCGCGCACCGCGACCACGCCGGGCAGATTGTCGGCGACCTCGACGCACTGCCCGCCGTTGTCGGAGGAACGCGACGACTTCCGCCACGCGGCGGCACTCAAGTCCATTCCCGTCTCACTTCCTCGATCATTCGCAGGGATACGTGCTCAGGATAGGCCCACGCCCTTACGGCTTCATATCGGTTTCGGATGGAAACGACGAATTCGTGTTGGCTTGTTATCTGTCCCTGGACCGGAGAGTCCGCATGAATCACGTCTGGCTGGCCGTTAGGAAGCTCCGCGATCATGAAGGCTCCGGCCAGTCCTGCCAGACAGTCCGGGTCGACGACTTGAATGGTCACACAAGGCCGTTCGGCGACTTCGAGCAGATAGCCGAGTTGCTCGTGCATCACCTCCGGCCCGCCGACCTTGCGGCGTAGCACACCGGCATCGAAGAGGACGAGGACCAGGGGAGGGTCTTCCCTGTCCAGTACCCTCCGGCGCCGCATGCGGGCTTCGACCCGCCTTTCCACGTCCTCGGCGACGGATCTCGGACCTCTGCTGAAGAGCTGCCGGGCGTAGGCCTCCGTTTGGAGGAGTCCGGGGATCAGTAGCGGGTCCCAGGAGCGCAGGACGAGGGCGGTGGGCTCGATCTCCTCGGCCCAGCCCTCGAACCAGATCGGGCCACTGGGGCGGGCGACGATGCGACGGCGCAGCGCCGCGAAGTAGGTGCCGCCCTCGCCGAAGAGCCGGTCCAGCCGCTCCGCGTCGGATTTGGACGGCGTCCTCGTGGCGGCCTCCAGGCGGCTCACCTGGGTTTGTGTGCATCCGAGGCGGGTGGCCACGGCGGCCTGAGACAGTTGCGCGGTCTCACGTAGACGACGCATCTCGGCTCCGAAGACCATTCGAGGAGACCCGGGGTCCGGGAATTGCTCGACGCTCATCGCGGTCCTCCCGAAATGGAGAAAATCGGGCTATTTGCCTCGGATGGCAAATGCCGGTCCGAGGTCTGCCTATACCGGTGACTGTCATCGCCGGTCATCTTCTGGGGCGCTGATCCGGCCATTCAATCGCTGGTCGCGCAGGCAATCTAAGCACACGCCTTGTTTATCCGGCAGGGCGGAAGGCAAAGCGAATCGGCGCCTGCGAGCGAAGGACAAGACGAGTGATCAGTGACCGAAGGGGTGACTCCGCTCACTCCACCCACGCGTCCCCGAAAGCCACGAGCGATGGCCCGGCGGTAGGGGGCGCACGTGGGAAATGCGTGTGGGCCGGGGCCGTCCGCAGGGCCGGCGTGGGCTGGTCGGGGGTGGGCTCGTGAGGTCGGACGAGCAGGTGGTCCGGCATGGGGGTGAGGTGCCGGGGGCGGAGGCGTGGTGCGGGGAGTTTCCCGGCGACATCGCCTCCGTGCCGGCCGCCCGGGGGTGGGTGCGTGGGCTGCTGACCGCGACGGTCGCCGCGACGGCCCTGGACGACGTCCTGCTCCTGCTCAGTGAGGTGGTGACCAACGCGGTGGCCCACTCCGACTCCGGGAGCGCGGTGGGCGGGCGGGTCACGGTGCGCGTCGCCGTGGCCTCGCGGACGGTCCACGTGGAGGTGACCGACGCCGGTTCGGCCACCAGTGCGCCCGTGGCGCGGATGGCCGAGGCGGACAGCGACGGCGGCCGGGGCCTGTGGCTGGTCAACACGATCGCCACCGCCTGGGGCTCCCACCACGACGACGCCGACAGAACGGTGTGGTTCCAAGTCGCCGAGATGTAAGGCGTGCCTTCCGTTGAGTCAGGGTCGCTTGACCTAATGGAAGGTACGCTTTACATTCATGGCATGGCAAAAGAGATGCAACAGGATCAGGTGACGCGCGCGGCCCGCCGCGCTGTGCTCATCGACGGCATACCCGTGTCCACTTTGGGGGTGGTGGCCCTGGCACTGGGCAGCAACCCCGATCAGAGCACCGCCCAGAAGGCCTGGTGGATCGCGACCACCACCGTGTTCACCCTCGCGATCGCCTGGGTGCTGCTGCGGGCGTTCCGGCGCGCGGACGAGTACCTGCGCAGGGTTCAGCTGGAGAGCATGGCCGTCGCGTTCGCCGCGGTCCTCGTGGGGCTGCAGGTGGCCACCCTGCTCGATGCCGCGGGCATCGTCCAGCTCCACCAGCTCGCGCAGTTGATCCTCATCGGCGGCGTGGCGATCTGGCTGCTGATCGCGGATCTGCGCACCCGCCTGCACCGGTGACGGCGCGCATGAAGAACCGACTACGCGAACTGCGTGCGGCCCGCCGCTGGAGCCAGGCCGACCTGGCCGACCGGTGCCGGGTTTCCCGGCAGGCCATCAACGCCATCGAGACCGAGCGGTACGACCCCAGTCTGCCTCTGGCGTTCACCCTCGCCGACGTCTTCGGCCTGACCATCGAGCAGATCTTCCTCCCTGAAGGGACGGAAGACACGGGCGACCCGGCGTGACGGAAGCGTCCACGCTCGTCCATCAAGATGGGATGACTTTCGTTGGCGGCGAAAGGATGAAGGGGAAATGGACGGCGGGCGCACCTCGCGGTCACAGGCCTGGATCCCGGCCTTCCGGTTCATGAAAGTTGCACGAATCTCCTGAGAGAGTCGTCGGTCGTCCTGGAGATCAGAGGTCGGAGGTGACCCGGCGTACGCGATCGGTCTTGACGGTAGACATGAGACGTCGTACGTTACGCACGCTTCAATCATGGGATGTCTGTTCAATATAACCGCATGGTGTCCTGCCGTCGGAGGCACCTTTGACCGAGTGCTCCGCATCAAGATGCCTCGTCGAACGACGGCCACCGCCAAGGCGGTGAGCCGTGGCGGCAAGGACGGCGCGTGGCCGCGACCATCACCCCCGGCTCGTCACCAGGAGCTTCTATGAACATGCCGCTGAACCGCCGGCGTTTCATCGCGACCACCGCGGCGGCCGTCGGTGCCGCCGCGCTGCCTCCGGCGATCTTCGCCGACCGGGCGGCCGCCGCTGTCCCGCCGCAGGTGTCACTGCCGCAGCGGGGGATCTACGACACGGCCGCCGCGACGAGCTGGACCGATGCCTTCCTGACCGGCAACGGTGAGTACGGGGCCATGTTCTACGGTGCGCCCACCCTGGAGAAGATCGTCTTCACCCATCACCGGTTCGTGATGCCCAACGGCACCCGTAATGTGACACCGCCGGTGCTGTCGGGCCGGTTGGCGGGAGTCAGGGACAAGGCGCTCGCCGGTGACTTCAACGGCGCCACCGGCGACTTCACCTCCGGCTGGTCGCTGCGCTGGACCCAGACCTTCCATCCGGGCTATGAGCTGCAGATCAGCACTCCGGGGATGACGGCGGCCGGCGACTACGCCCGGATCACCGACTTCAGGACCGGTGAGGTGACCTCGACGTGGACCGACGGCAACGGCGCGTGGACGCGCCGGGCCTTCGTCTCCCGAGCCGACCGGGTGATCGTCCACGAACTCTCTCCCGCGCCGGGCCGGACGATCGACACCACGCTCAGCGTCAACACGGGCCTGAGCGGCGTGCCGGGGTCGGTCGGCTTCACCACCCTGGCCACGGTCGACAATGGTGACGGCTACCTGAACTTGAGGGGGAGGTACCCCGCCGGCCAGGGGGCTTTCGGCTATGAGGGCGTCACCCGGGTGGTCGCGTCCGGCGGCTCCGTTCGGGTGAGCGGGTCGGCCATCGTCGTGGCCGCGGCGACCAAACTCGTGCTGCTGACCCGACTCGACCGCTACGAGTCCTCCACCGCGTGGGACGCCAGACCGCTGCACGCGGCACTGGCCGCGCTGAACACCGACTACGCGGCGCTGCTCGCGCGGCACACCGCCCTGCACACCCCGCTGTACGACCGTTCACGCCTCGACCTCAACGTCAGCGCCGCCGACCGGCGACTGTCGACCAGTGAGCTGATCGCGCGGCAGAACTCCAACCGCAACGTCATCGACCCGGCGTTGCTGGAGCGGATGTACGACTCCGGCCGTTACCTGTTCCTGTCCTCCAGCGGCGTACTGCCGCCGCGGCTGACCGGCCTGTGGACGGGCGCGTGGGACGCGGCGTGGGCCGGCGACTTCACCACAGACGCCAACGTCAACTTCCAGGTCGCCGGCGGCAACATCCTGTCCCTCACCGAAGCCATGGACGGCTACTTCACCCTGATCCTCGGCCAGATCAACGACTGGCGCACCAACGCCAGGAACCTTTACGGCACCCGCGGCCTGCTCGCTCCCTCCCGGACCGACGGCGAGTACGGCAAGATGCTGCACTTCGACGGCGGGTTCCCCGGCCACACCTGGATCGGCGGCGCCGACTGGCTGCTCTATCCATTGCTGGAGTACTACCAGGTCACCGGGGACGCCACCTTCTACCGCACCAGGCTCGCCCCGGTCCTGATCGAACTCGCCCTGTTCTATGAGGACTTCCTCACCCGCACCGACGCGGGTGGCAAGGTCATCTTCGTGCCCTGCTTCTCCATGGAGAACAGCCCCGGCAACACCGGCAGGCAGTTGTCGATCAACGCGACCGGCGAGATCGCCGCGGGCAAGCATGCGCTGCAGGCCGCCATCGAGGCCGCTGACTTCCTCGGCACCGAGCAGGGCGCAGGCCAGGGCGTGCAACGCTGGACCGCCTTGCTGGCCAAGATGCCCGACTACCGGATCAACGGCGACGGAGCGCTCGCGGAATGGTCGTGGCCCAGCCTGACCGACCGGTACAACCACCGTCACGTGCAGCACATGTACCCCCTCTGGCCGCTGCACGAGATCAACCCCGAGGACAAGCCCGACCTTATCCGCTACGCGAGCCGCGCCCTTGATCTGCGAGGGGACGAGTCAGGAGAGGCCCACGGCGCCATCCACCGCAGCCTCGCCCGGGCCCGGCTGAAGGACGGCGCCGGCGTGTACGGCAACCTACGGAAGATCCTGGGCAACAACATGGTCTTCCGGTCGTTGATGACCTCGCACAATCCGAACCTGGCGATCTACAACGCCGATGCCGCCAACTCCCTGCCCGCGATCCTCGCCGAGGCGTTGATCTACACCAGGCCCGGCATCCTGGAGTTGCTGCCCGCGCTGCCCGATCAGTTCACCAAGGGCACGATCACCGGCGTGCGCGGCCGCAACCGTATCCGGATCGACTCGCTCACCTGGGATATCAGCGCCCGAACCGTCACCGCCACCGTCGTCTCCGACATCACCCAGACCGTGACGCTCATCTGCCGGCGCGGGATCACCTCCATCACCACCGGCGCGGGCGTCACCGCGTCACCTTTGGGCGGCCACGCCCGGCAGGTGTCACTCACCGCGGGCACCACGACCCAGATCACCGTCGAGCTGGGCGGCGGCGGCCCGTCCACCGGCGTCGTCCGCCTGGTCAACCGCAAAAGCGGGAAGGTGCTGGACGTCTACGGCGGCTCCACCGCCGACGGCGCCGCCATCGTCCAGTGGCCCTGGACCGGCGGGACCAACCAGCAGTGGCAGATGTCGCAGAACGCCGACGGCTCGGTCCGGCTGGCCGCTGTCGGCAGCGGCAAGGTTCTCACCAGCCCGAACGCCACGCAGGGGGCCGCCCTGGTCCAGATGACCGCCAACAACGGCGCCAACCAGCGGTGGAAACTCGTCCCCGCGGCCACAAGCGGCTACCACCAACTCGTCAACGTCGGCAACGGACTGTGCGCGGACGTCGAAGGAGGCTCCACGGCCGACGGCGCCCGGGTCATCCAATGGGGCGGCAACAGCGGCGCCAACCAGGAATGGCAGATCATCGCCCTGTGACACCGGGGACCCGGCCGTGTTGACGACGCACGATCACCGTTCAGAAAGGGTGGCGCGGAGCCCATCTCAGTACGATCGGAGGATGGGCAAGAGCAGTGATCATCCCCGCGGGGGGATGGAACTCGGATGCGATCGCCTCTCCACCACAACGGCCGGCGAGCAGGCATGAGATCCGACGTGTTCCTGGCCGACTGCCCGGCTCGTACCACCCTGAATCTGGTGGCCGATGCCTGGTCCGTCGTCGTGGTGTTCGGGCTCGGACGTGGTCCGCTGCGGTACACCGAGCTGCGCGACCGGATCGGCGGGATCAGCAACAAGATGCTGACCCAGACGCTGCGCAAGCTGGAGCGCGGCAACCTGGTGGAGCGGCGGACCCTGCCCACCGCGCCCGCGGGTGTGGAGTACCGGCTGACCGCCCTGGGGGAAAGCCTCCTTGAGCCGGTGTCGGTGCTCGCCCGCTGGGCCGAGGAACACGCCGGCGAACTCGCGGACGCCGACGGAGGCTGACCTCCGCAGGGCACCAGATGGTTCCCTGTAGACCTTTAGCGTTGCGGCCATGAAGATTGGAAGCAGCGATCTGGAGGTGTCACCGCTGTGCCTGGGCGGCAATCCCTTCGGCTGGACGGCGGACGAGCGGACCTCGTTCGCCGTGCTGGACGCCTTCGCCGGGGCGGGTGGCAACTTCGTCGACACCGCGGACATGTACGGCTTCCGCGTGCCCGGCAACAGGGGCGGTGAGTCCGAGACGATCATCGGCCGCTGGCTGAAGGCCCGCGGCAACCGGGACCAGATGGTGATCGCCACGAAGGTGGGTGCGCTCCCGGGGCTCGACGGCCTGAGGCCGGAGACGATCCGGTGCGCCGCCGATGACTCACTGCGGCGGCTCGGGCTTGATCACATCGACCTGTACTACGCGCATGTGGACGACCCCGACACCCCGCTGGCCGAGACCCTCGGGGCGTTCGACGAACTGGTCAGGTCCGGCAAGGTGCGGTACATCGCGGCGTCGAACTACACCGCGGCGCGGCTGTCGGCGGCACTGGAGACCTCGGACCGCGAAGGGCTCGCCCGGTACGTCGCCTTGCAGGCGGAATACAACCTGGTGCAGCGCGAGACCTACGAACGGGACCTCGCGCCCACCGTGACGCGGACCGGACTGGTCTGCCTGCCCTACGTCGCGCTGGCACGTGGTTTCCTCACCGGCAAGTACCGCCCCGGCGGACCCAGGGTGGACAGTCCCCGCGCCGATCAGGCCCGCGCTCACCTGGACGGCAACGGCCCGGCCGTACTGGCCGCCCTGGAAGAGGTCGCCGCGGCGCATCACACCACGATGGCCGCGGTCGCGCTGGCCTGGCTCGTCGCCCAGCCCACCGTCGCCGTTCCCCTTGCCGGAGCCCGCAACCCGGCCCAGCTCGCCGACCTGCTGCCGTACCTGACCCTGCGGCTCGCCGACGACGAGATCGCTCTGCTGGACCGGGTCAGTGCCTGGGGAGGGTGAGAACTCAAGAAGAGGCTCTCCAGACGGAGGCGCCCGTGGGCGCCCTTCACCGTCGCCTCCGTCACGCGGCATCTGAAGGCCCCGTTCATGGGCGGCGGTCGCGGTGGGCGACTTTGAGGGCGGGGAGGATCGCGGCGGCCGTGAGGGCGAAGGTCAGGGGGTAGCCGATCGAGGCGATGACCAGGCCGGCGCCGAGGGCGCCGGCGGCCATGCCGAGGTCGTAGGCGGCGTTCCAGATCGCGCTCACCGCGCTCTCGCCGCCAGACGGCACGCGGGCGTACATCAGCGTCAGCGTCGCGTTCTGCAGGGCGCCGAACCCGAGGCCGAACACCAGCGCCCCGCCGATCACCGCCGACGGTGTGCCGGTGGCGGCGATCGCGGCCATGCCGGCGGCGGACAGCACCAGCCCGGGAACCAGCAGGAACGCGGAACCGTGGCGGTCGCCGAGCCGTCCGGCGACCCAGCGGGCCAGGGTGGCGGCCGCGGGCTGGGCGAGCAACGCGCTCGCGGCGACCCAGGCCGGCTGCCCGGAGGTGGCGAGCGGCAGGAAGGTGACCAGCACCCCGACTGCCGCGGTCGACGCCGCGAAGATCGTCGCGGGCCTCGTCAGGGCCGGGTTGCGCAGACCGGCGACCACGCCGTGGTGATCACCGGCCTGCGCCGTCGCGGCGCGCCTCGGCAGAGCGGCCACCGGCAGCATGGCGAGCAGCGTGGCCACCGTCGTCATGACGAAAACAGGGGAGTAACCCCAGTGGGCCGCCATCCACACGCCGGCGGGCAGCGCGAGCATGCTGGTCGCCCCGCTGACGATCCCAACGAGCGCGAGCCCCTCACCGCGCCGGTCCGCCGGGATCAGCAGGGCGGTGACCGCCCCTCCGGCCACGGCGGCGATCGCGAAACCGGCCCCGCGCACCACGCTGACCAGGACGATCACCCAGATGCCGTCGCTCATGGTGAGGACGATGGTCGGCGCGCCGAGCAGGAACAGCCCCAGCGTCAGCGCCCACCGGTATCCGAGCCGGACGATCAGCCGGGGGGTCACCAGCTCACAGGCCACGGTGGACAGCAGCAGCGCGACCGTCGCCAGCCCGGCACTGCCGTCCGAACCGGCCTGCTTCGCGTACAGCGGCACGACCGACAGCGGGAGGTAGAAACCGATCGACGAGCCGACGATGGAGACTAAGCGCAGCACGAGCGCCCGGGACACCAGCCCGGTGCGGGCCGGCCGGGTGCGGGGGCGAAGGTCAGTGGTCATGCTGAGAACGCTATGCGGCAACTGGGCCAGTGATAAGGTCCAGTTCCATGCCCGTGGAGTGGGCCGCTTCGGGTCCTGAACTACTCGTCACGATCGACCGGCACAGCGGCGCCGGGCTCCGCTCGCAGCTCGAAGACCAGATGCGCGACGCGGTCCGCAGTGGTCGTCTGGCCGGCGGCGAGCGGCTGCCGTCCTCGCGCGAGCTCGCCCGCGCCCTGGGGCTGTCGCGCGGCCTGGTCCAGGACTGCTACGCGCAGCTGCAGGCCGAGGGCTACCTGACCAGCAGGCCCGGGTCGGCCACGCGCGTGGCGGCGGGCGCGGTCGTCCGCCCGGGAGCGCCGTCGCCGGCGAGCCGGCCGGCCCGGCCCCGTCACGCGGTCGCCGACTTCCGGCACGGCGTCCCCGACCTTCGCCTCGCGCCTCGTGAGGACTGGGCGTGGGCGGTCCGGGAGGTCTGCCGCACGGCCCCGAACTCCGCCTTCGACTACGGAGACCCGATCGGCGAGCCGCGGCTGCGCGAGGTGCTGGCCGCCTACCTGCGGCGGGTGCGGGCGGTGGCGGCGACCGCCGACCAGGTCGTCGTCTGCACCGGCATGGCCCAGGCGCTCGGGCTCGTCCTGCGCGTGCTCGCCGGCGACGGCGTGGACACGCTGGCCTTCGAGGACCCGGGGGCCGGCGTCTCGACGACCGAGCAGGCGGTCGCCGCCGGGATGGCCGCGGTGCCCGTCCCGGTCGACGCGGACGGGCTCGACGTCGCCGCGCTTGATCGCACCCCGGCCCGGGCCGTGCTGGTGACCCCGGCCCACCAGTGGCCGACCGGCGTGGTGCTCGCCGGGCACCGCCGGCAGGAGCTGATCGCGTGGGCGCGGCGCCGCGACGGCGTGATCGTCGAGGACGACTACGACGCCGAGTTCCGGTACGACCGCGATCCGGTGGGCTCGCTCCAGGGGCTCGCGCCCGACCGCGTCGTCTCGCTCGGGACGGTCAGCAAGTCACTCGCGCCCGCGCTGCGCCTCGGCTGGGTGATCGCCCCCGAACGGCTGCTCGGCGCGCTGGCGGGCGGCAAGCGCGTCGCCGACCGCGGCAGCCCGTCCCTCGACCAGCTCGCGCTGCTCACGCTCATCGAGTCGGGCCGCTACGACCGGCACCTGCGACGGGCCCGCGCCGAGTACGCCGCCCGCAGAGAGACCCTGCTGGCCACCCTCGCCGCCCACGCCCCCGCGCTGCGCGTCACCGGCCTCGCCGCCGGCTTCCATGCCGTTCTCCACCTGCCCGCAGGCGCCGACGAGGACGAGCTGGTCAGGCAGGCCGGGCGGCGCGGCGTCGGCCTCTACGGCATGGCCCGGATGCACCGCGCGGCGCCCCCGGCCGCCCCGCGCCTCGTCCTCGGCTTCGGAGACACCCCGAAACCCGCCATCGAAGCCGGCATCGCCGCCATCGCCGACCTCCTCCAGGTGGGATGAGGTGACCGGGCGGTGCTGGGACAGGTCGATGTCGGCCAGGTCGTACCACCGGCCTGAGGGGGGCTGGTCGAGCAGCGGGTCGGTCCAGCGGAGGCGGACGCGGTGCGGGCGGACCTCGACCAGCAGGGCCTCCCGCCGGCGGGTGTCGTCCATCGTCTGAACCCACCACGGCTCGGCGAGGCAGGCCAGCCCCGTCTCGTGCAGGGTCTCCAGCGCCCCATCCCGGTCGGTGACCTCTCCGAGCGGCGCGCCGAACACGGTGGTGGCCTGCCAGCCGCCCGCGGTCGGGACCAGCCGTCCCAGCACCTCGCCGTCGTCGCGGCGGACCTCCTCCGGCGCCGGGACGTCCGGCCACGTCCGACGGATCGCCTCCATGATCCGTTCGTTGGAGTCCCTGAGCCAGGCGACGCCCTCGCGTTCGACGGCGCTCCCGGCGTAGGCGCCGGGGTCGGCGGGCCGTCCCGCCACCCACACCTGACGGAGCGACCCGGTCGCGGCGAGGTCCGTCGTCGGGTCCCCGTCGACCAGGACGAGGTCCGCCCGGCGGCCCGGGAGCAGCCTGCCCCGGTCCGCGAGGCCGAAGACCTCCGCGGGGACGGAGGTGGCCGCGGCCAGCGCCTCGGCCGGACGCAGGCCCGCCCGGGCCAGATGCCGCAGTTCGCGGTGCAGGCTCGCGCCGAACACCAGCCCCGGGTTGGGGGTGTCGGTGCCGGCGAGCAGCCGCACCCCCGACTCCAGCAGGGCGACCGCGTTGTACCGCGCCGCGGCGCCGTCCGGCGGGTGCGGAGGCATCCACCGTCTCGACTGGGCCGTGAGCACCTTGCGCCACCGGGGCGTCAGGCGGGCGGCGAGCGCGGGCTCGGCCAGCAGCGGCATGACGCCGTCCGGGCCCGGGAAGCCGTCGATCACCGACAGCGTCGTGATCACGGCCACGCCGGTGCGGGCCACCTCACCGATCTCGCGGTCGGACATGCGGTCGAAGGGCACGTGCGCCAGCACGTCCACCCCGCACCGCGCGACCGTGACCGCACCCGCCGCCGTCGAGACGTGCGCCACCACCGGCAGGCCGCGTCGGTGGGCCGCGCCGACGAGCGCTTCGATGGTCGCGGGGTCCAGCGAGGGGATGTCGAGCATGGCGCCGGAGCCGTCGTCGTGGATGACCTTGAGGTGGGTGGCGCCCTCGGCCAGCCGGGCCTCGGCGAACGGCTCGGCGTCGGCCGGCCCGGTCACGTAGGGGATGGGGGCGTAGGCGAGCGTCGGGTGGCCGCCCGGTGCGGTCGCCCCGATGCCCGAGGTGCGCAGGCCCGCGCGGACCGGCCCGGCGCCCTGCTCCGAGGCCGCGACCGCCGCCAGCTCGGGGGAGATGACCTCGGGCTTGCTGAACTGGTCGATCACCGTCGTGACGCCGAAGAGGGCCGCGAGCTGGGTGCATCCGGGCAGCAGGTGAACGTGGGCGTCGATCAGCCCCGGCAGGAGCGTCCCGTCGTTCCCGGGGACCAGGGCGTCGCCGGGCCGGGCGATCGCGGCGTCGCCGACCGCGTCGACGCGCCCGTCCACGACCCGCAGATGGGTCGCCGCGATGACGTCGCCGCCGTCGAAGACGCGGACGCCGCTGATGGTGAAGGGCTGGTGCGCGCTCATGCGCCCGACGGTAGAAGTTGACGCAACGAGAAGGTCAACCCATGAACAGCGCGCCGTCCCGAACGCTCGCCGGGTCAGGCGCCGGCCATGGGCGAGGGTGGCATGAGCCCCGGTGAGCGACGGCGCCGGTATCGGGGCGGAGGGCTAACCTTCGCGGCATGGAGCACTCGATCAGCCAGGTCGCCAAGATGGCGGGCATCTCCTCCCGGGCGCTGCGCCATTACGACGAGATCGGCGTTCTGCGGCCGGCCCGCGTCTCGGCGAACGGGTACCGCTGGTACGGGCGCCCCGAGCTGCTGCGCCTGCAGCGCATCATGCTGCTGCGGGAGCTGGGAATGCCGCTGGACCTCATCGCCGCGACCCTGGACGGCGAGACCGACGAGCTGGTGGCGCTGCGCGGGCACCGCGAGCGGCTGGCGGCCGAGCGCGACCGCCTGGACCGGATCCTGGACACCGTCGACCGTACGATCGCCGGCCTTTCGGGGGAGCGGCCGATCAGCGACGAGGACTTCTTCACCGGCCTGGCCGAGGGCAGGCGCCGCCTGCGCGAGGACCTGCGGGCCCGGTACGGCGCGAAGGCCGAGGCGCAGGTCGCCGTCGCCGAGCGCTCCACGAGCGAGTGGACCAGGCGGGAGTACGAGCGCGCCGCCGACGAGGGACGACGCCTGCTGGCACGCCTGTCCGCGGCGCGCCGGCGCGGCGTGGCCCCCGACGCGCCGGAGGCACTGGACCTGGTGGCCGGGCATTACGCGGCGGTGCGCGCCCTGTGGCCGGCGGACGCCGCCGCCTACCACGCCCTGGGCGAGCTCATCCAGGACAATCCCGAACAGCGCGCCATCGTCGCGGCCGAGGACCCGGAGCTGCCGTCCTGGCTGGCGCGCGCCGTCCAGGCGTACGCCGTCCACCGGCTCGGCCACGCCTGAGGCGCCCGCCCGGTCGCGCGCTCGTCCGTGTGTGAGGACCTGCCCGGCGGCGTCGCCGTGGCGGCGCAGGAGGCGTCGCGGACGGTTGCTGTTGCGCGTGTGGCGGAGGGGCCCGACACTTGGCTACCTATGAGCGTGGAAGATCGAGTCGAGCGGGCGCGGGCGCTGTACGACAGGGCCGTCTTCGGCGGGGACGCGGATGCGCTGGTCAGCGTCGAGCGCCTGCTGGACGCGATGGAGGCCGACCTGGCGCTGGCCCGGGGGAAGGTGCTCCACGCCCGGTTCGTCGACCGGCGCGGCGAGGAGTCGCCGGACGCCGCGGCCCTGACCGGCGCCGAGGAGATGGCGCTGTTCGAGCGGGCCGTGGAGCTGTACCACGGGCTCGGGGACGTGCGGGGCGAGGCGGAGGCGCTGTTCTGGGTCGGCGCCTGCCACCAGGTCGTCTTGGACGATCTGCAGGCCGCCGTGGTCTGGTTCGAGCGGTCTCGCGCGCTCGCGGCCGAGGCCGGCGACGCGCTGACGATGTCGTACGCGCTGCGTCACCTCGGCTTCGCCGAGCACATGGCCGGTCGCCTGGAGGTGGCGCGCGAGCGGCTGGAGGAGTCCACCCGGCTGCGCAGGGAGGCGGGTTTCCTGCCCGGCGTGGCCGCCAACCTGGTCGGGCTGGCCTACGTCGCCGCCGGGCAGGAACGGGGCGACGACGCGCTCACGCTCCTCGACGAGGCCTCGGCGATCGCCGAGGCCGCCGGCGCCGAGGCCATCCTGCGGCAGATCGAGGAGGCCCGGACGCGACTGTGACCCGCCCGCCATGGTCGCGGTCGCGCCGGGAGCGACGTGAACGGCTGTGCAGAGTTGGTGGAGAGGTCGTGCCGGGTCGGTGACCGCTGTGCCGAGGCGGTGATCGTCGTGCGGGGGTCGGGAACCGCTGTGCCGAGGGGGTGATCGTCATGCTGGGTCGGGAACCGCTGTGCTGACGCGGTGGTAGTCGTGCCGGGGTCGGGAACCGCTGTGCCACCGTGGTGGAAACGGTCGTGTGGGGGAACGGCCGTCCGGCCGGCGTGGACGCCGGCCGGACTCGCCTGGTCGATGGGTCAGGGGCTGGTGCAGGTGGCGGTGGGGGTGGCCGCGGAGCCGTTGGCGGTGAAGCCGAAGGTCGTGGACCCGTTCGCCGGGATGGAGCCGTTGTAGGAGGCGTTGCGCACGGTCACGCTGGACCCGGACACGGTCTGCGTGCCGTTCCAAAGGCTGCTGATGGTCTGCCCGCCCGGCCAGGTCCACTGCACGGTCCACCCGTTGACCGCCGAGGAGCCCGCGGTGACGGTCACCGTCGACTGGAACCCGCCCGGCCAGCTGTTGACCGTGCTGATCGTCGCCGAGCACGCCCCGGTGCCCGGCGTGGGCGTCGGGGTGGGCGTGGGCGTCGGGGTGGGGGTCACCGTGGGCGTCGGGGTGGGCGTCGGGTCGGGTCCGGGGCCGCCCGCGGCGTTCAGCGCGTTGAGGACGGAGGTGTAGGCGGCCTTCTTGTTGCCGTTGCCGTCGAACAGCAGGGGGGTGTCGCCCGAGCGCCAGGAGTCGCTGTCACGCACGCCCCAGGTCGTGATGCCGGCGCAGCGGGACACCGCCAGGCAGTCGTTGACGATGGCGGCGTAGGTGGTGGCCGACGCGCCCTGGACGTCCAGCTCGGTGATCTGCACGTCCACGCCGAGGGCGGCGAAGCTGGAGATCGTGGTGCGGTAGTTGGAGTTGTAGGGACTACCGCTGTTGAAGTGCGACTGCAGCCCGACGCAGTCGATCGGCACGCCGCGGGACTTGAAGTCCTTGACCATGTTGTAGACGCCCTGGGTCTTGGCCCACGTCCAGTTGTCGATGTTGTAGTCGTTGTAGCAGAGCTTCACGTCCGGGTCGGCCGCGCGCGCGGTGCGGAAGGCGACCTCGATCCAGTCGTTGCCGGTGCGCTGCAGGTTGGAGTCCCGCCGGCCGCCGCTGCTGTCGTCGAAGGCCTCGTTGACCACGTCCCACACGTAGAGCTTGCCCTTGTAGTGGGCCATCACGCCGTTGATGTGGTTGATCATCGCCTGGCGCAGCGCGCTGCCCGAGAGCGACTGCATCCAGCCGGGCTGCTGGTTGTGCCAGGCCAAGGTGTGGCCGCGCACCCGCTTGCCGTTCTGCACCGCCCAGTTGTAGACCCGGTCGGCGTTGGTGAAGTTGAACTGCCCCTGGTTCGGTTCGGTGGCGTCGATCTTCATCTCGTTCTCGGGCGTCACCATGCTGAACTCGCGGCCGGCGATCGTGGTGTACTGCGAGTCGCCCAGCTTGCTCGCGCTGATGGCCGTGCCGAAGTACCGGCCGGTCCGGGCCGCCGCGGCGCCGAGGGTGGTGCCGGGCTCGCCCGGAGTGGGAGTCGGAGTCGGCGTGGGAGTGGGGGTCGGCGTGGGAGTCGGGGTCGGTGTCGGAGTCGGGGTGGGCGTCGGAGTGGGGGTGGGCGTCGGAGTGGGGGTGGGCGTGGGGGTGGGAGTCGGGGTCGGTGTGGGCGTGGGTGCGGCGGCGTTGAGGCCGAGGAAGTCGATGGCGTACTGCACCATGCCGCTCTGCGGCAGCGAGTGGCCGACGCCCTGGACGCTGATGCCCTCGACGGGGGCCTGCGTGAGGTTGGACCCGTAGCGGGTGCGCGTCCAGCCCGACTGCGGAGTGGTGGTGAACACCGGGGTCTGGCCGACGCCCTGGAGGTTGGTCCACTGCTTGATCTCTTCGCCGAAGTTCGGGTAGCGCAGCGTGTCGTCGGCGGTGCCGTGCCACAACTGCATGCGCGGGTAGGAGCCGCTGTAGCCGGAGTACATCGCGCGGGCCTGGTCACCCCACTGCTGGGCCGTCTTGGTGATCTGGCCGTTGGCGCACTGGCTGTTCCAGGTGGACCCGTCGGTGGTGCCGAAGCACCCGGCGGGCACGCCCATGAAGGCCGAGCCGGCGGCGAAGACGTCGGGGTACTCGGCGGCCATGACGTTGGTCATCATCGCGCCGGAGGAGAAGCCGGTGACGAAGACGCGGCCCGGGTCGACGTTGTAGCGCTGCTTGGCGTAGTCGACCATCGACATGATGCCGACGGGATCGCTGCCGCCGCCGCGCCTGAGCGCCTGCGGGGAGTAGACGTCGAAGCACTGCCCGCTGCGGGTGGCCTCGGGGAACACGATGACGTACCCGTATCGGTCGGCCGCGGTGACGTAGTCGCGGGCGTAGCCGTTGAAGACGGCCGACGCCGAGCCGGTGCAGTAGTGGATCGCGACCAGCAGCGCCGGCCGGGGTGCCACGTTGTCCGGCACGTAGATGTACATGTTCAGGTTGGTGGGATTGTTCCCGAAGCTCGTCACCCGGGTGAGCGAGGCCGCCGAGGCCGGCCTGGTGAGCACGATCGAGGTCGCCGCGATGGCGGGGACGATCGCGAGGGCCAGCAGGGCCCTGAGGAATCGTTTCACGTACTTGATCCCTTCCTAGATCAAGCCAAGGACGTGCCGGGGGTGCGCGCGGGCGCGCGAAAGCGCGGGTGAGCTGCGGTTTCACCGTCGCTCGCCCGGCTGGTACGGGATGGGGCCGAGATGTGGACTCATTGTGAGAAGACCCTTGAAACGTGTCAACAAACATCAGGAACGTTTCGCCCCGATTAACCGCTTAAGGAACACCTGTTCTGCTGAAACGGCGGTGAAAGACCCGAAAGCTTTCGGATCGCCGCTCCCGCCCTCCGTCTCGACGGTCCGCTCATCCGTCTCGGCGGTCCGCTCATCGCCGAGGCCGCCTGGTCCCCGTCCGCATGCGCCCCGGCGCAGGGCCGCCGCCGACCGGCCGGTATTTTTGCCGCGAGCGTTTCGTCCCCCAGAAAGGCGCCTCAGTGGAGATTCGCCGTGTCTCGTTCGACCACCCGGACGCGGTCAGGCTGAACAAGGAAGTACAGGCCGAGTACGGCCGCCGCTACCAGAGCGACGGCGACGCGACGCCGCTGGACCCTTCGATGTTCGAGCCCCCGAACGGCCTGTACGTCATCGCCTACGACGAGGAGGGCCTCCCCGTCGCCACCGGCGGCTGGCGCGCCCGGGACGAGGCGGACCAGGAGAACTACTCCGACGGCGACGCCGAGATCAAGCGGATGTACGTGGTGGAGGCGCTGCGCGGCAGGGGCCTGGCCCGCCGCATCCTGGCCCACCTGGAGGCCGACGCCCGCGCCGCGGGGCGCACGCGCATGGTGCTCGAGACCGGCGACGCCCAGCCCGAGGCGATCGCGCTCTACGCCTCCAGCGGTTACGAACTCTGCGTCAAGTTCGGCCACTACCGAAACAGCGAGAACAGCCGCTGCTTCGCCAAGCCTCTCACCTCCTGACGGACGGCGCGCAGGCCGGCCGGCCAGCCGTCCGGCCGTGCTCAGGCCGTGCTCAGGCCGTGCTCAGGCCGTGCTCAGGCCGTGCTCAGGCCGTGCTCAGGCCGTGCCGTCCGGGGTGACCAGGCCCGACTGGTAGGCGAAGACGACGAGCTGGGCGCGGTCGCGGGCGTGGAGCTTGACCATGGCACGGCTCACATGGGTCTTGGCGGTCAGCGGGCTGATCACCATGTGCGCGGCTATCTCGTCGTTGGTCATGCCCCGCGCGACCAGCGCCACCACCTCGCGCTCCCGGTTGGTGAGCGAGGACAGCCCGGCGGGCACCGCGCGCGGGCGGCGGGCGACGAACTCGCCGATCAGGCGGCGGGTGATGGACGGGGCGAGCAGCGCGTCCCCGCGCGCCGCGACGCGGATGCCGTGCAGCAGGTCGGCGGGGTCGGCGTCCTTGACCAGGAACCCGGTGGCCCCCGCGCGCAGCGCGTCGAACACGTACTCGTCCAGCCCGAAGTTGGTGAGGATCACCACGCGCACGCCGGGCAGCCGCTCGTCGGCCACGATGCGCCACGTCGCCTCGATGCCGTCCATCACCGGCATCTGCACGTCGATGAGCACGACGTCCGGGACCAGCTCACGGGTCAGGGCCACGCCCTGCCTGCCGTCCGGGGCCTCGCCCACCACCTCGATGTCCTTCTCGGGCGCGAGCAGCGCGCGGAAACCCGCGCGGATGAGCGCCTGGTCGTCGACGAGCAGCACACGGATCACGGGCGGTCCCGCGGAGGGAGGGGCGGCCCGGGAGGTGCCGCGCGGGAACCGCTCACGGGCGGTCCTGCAAGGGAAGTTCGGCGCGGACGGTGAAGCCGCCGCCGGGGCGGGGCCCGGCGTGCAGCCGGCCGCCGAGGGCGGCGACCCGTTCCCGCATGCCGATCAGTCCCACGCCCGGCACGGGCGGCGGGCCGGCCGGCGGGACGCCGTCGTCCTCGACCCGCACGGTCAGCGCCGCCGGGCCGTAGCCCACGTGGACCCGTGCGCCGGTGTGCCCGGCGGCGTGCCGGGTCACGTTGGTGAGCCCCTCCTGGACGATGCGGTAGCCGGCCCGGTCGACGCCGGCGGGCAGCGCGCGGGGCTCACCGGCGATCTCCACGGTGACCGGCAGGCCGGCCGAGCGCGCCCGGGCCACCAGGTCGTCCAGCCGGTCCAGCCCGGTGCCGGGCGGGTCCCCGGCCGAGTCGCGCAGCACCTCAAGGGTGGCGCGAAGCTCGCGCATCGCCTCGCCACTGGCCTCCTGGATGGCCACCAGCGCCTCCGGAACCTCCTCGCCGCGCCCGCGCGCGAGGTGGACGGCCACGCCGGCCTGAACCTTGATGATGGAGATGCTGTGGGTGAGCGAGTCGTGCAGTTCCCGGGCGATGCGCAGGCGCTCCTCCCCGGCACGCCGCAGCGCGGCCTCCTCACGGGTGCGCTCGGCCTCGGCGGCCCGCTGCCGCGCCTGTTCGAGGTAGGCCTGGCGGTGCCGGGTGACCGTCCCCCCGACGCCGGCCGCGAGGAACCAGCCGAGCAGCAGGACGGCGGACTGGTTGAGGTGCTGGCGGTCCTGCACGGGGGCGGTCAGCACGTTGTCGGCCACGATGCCGAGCAGGAACGCGGCGCCGGCGACGGCGGGCAGGATCCGGCGGCCCGACCGCACCACGGCGAACACCGCGATGAGCACCGGGAAGGCCGCCGACGGCCCCGGGTGCGTCCGCAGCGCGTAGACCAGCATGAACGTCGTGGCGACGACCAGGGCGGCCGCCGGAGCCCTGCGCCAGGCCACGACGGAGCAGGTGCCGGCCAGCAGGATCAGGTAGTCCAGTGGCTCCGCGCGGGGGAGCGACACGGCGTCGGCCACCGACAGCAGGGTGACCACGGCGGCGAGCAGGACGTCGATCGCGAGCGGGCGCCACGGCCGCCCGGAGGACACGGCCGGTGCCCGGCCTTCGTGCGCGAACCCCATCCCAGCACGGTAGAGCCCGCCGCGCCCCGCCTCCTCCGCTTCAGGGCGTAACCCGGCCTACTCCCGCCGTGGTACATCCGCCGGCCCGTGCGCTCCGGGGCGTACCGGGGCATCTCCCGCGGCCGGACGACGGGCGGGCGCCGGACGGGCGACGATCGCCGCTCGGACGACGATCGCCGTCCGGGCGACATCATCTCGGCAGGAGCTTCCAATCGTGCTTTTCCGACTCGTCAAAGCGCTGACCGCCGTCACCACGGGCCTGCTCGCGGGGGCCTTCGGCTACGGCGTCGTGAACGTGGTCTACGCCTTCCACGCCGTGCCCGTCCCGGTGCGCCTGACCTTCCACGCGGCGTTGATGCAGGTCAACGGCGTGGTGATGCAGGCGCTGATGGGGCTGACGCTGCTCAGCACGCTGGCGCTGGCCGTCATGGCCGCCGGCGTCCCGAGGCTGCTGGCCGCGGCCTCGGCGGCGCTGGTGCTCACCACGTTCCTGATCACCCGGTTCGGCAACGTCCCCCTCCACCCGCTGATCGAGAAGTGGGCGGTCACCTCGCCGCCGCCCGGGTACGCCGCGGTCCTCGACCGGTGGGAGATGTTCAACCTCATCCGCACCGGCACCGTCCTCACCGCCTTCGC
The DNA here is from genome assembly GCF_040607475.1 of Sphaerisporangium sp. NPDC005288. Lineage (NCBI taxonomy): Bacteria > Bacillati > Actinomycetota > Actinomycetes > Streptosporangiales > Streptosporangiaceae > Sphaerisporangium > Sphaerisporangium sp. NPDC005288. The sequence goes on from NZ_JBEXGT010000006.1 coordinate 131,992, forward strand.
CCTCGTCGTCCTCCTCCTGGTCACCGCCGAACGACGACGCCCGCCCGGCGCCAAGAGGTGAGCCGTTGATGCGGCCGACGCCGCCGAAGAGGATGATGCGTCGTGTTCGTTCGCTGGTTGCGAGTTTCGCGATCGGGGACGGCGTGGAGGGGAAGATCCCGCGTCGTCTTCGGACGCGGTGAGAGGGTTGGCATGGATTCGGCGTTCTGGGATGATGCGGACCGCCTTCTGGTCCGGTACGGAGGCGGCTTCACCCCACGGGTCATCGAGCGTGCCGCCGGTGCGTACGTCTACGATCGCCAGGGCCGGGCGATCCTCGACTTCACCTCGGGGCAGATGAGCGCCATCCTCGGCCACGCCCACCCGGACATCGTGGCGACGGTCTCCTCGGCGGTCGCTTCGCTGGACCACCTCTTCAGTGGCATGCTCAGCGCTCCGGTGCTGGAGCTGGCCCGCAGGCTCACCGCGACCCTGCCCGAGTCGCTCGCCAAGATGCTGCTGCTCACCACGGGAGCCGAGGCGAACGAGGCAGCGATCAAGATGGCCAAGCTCGCCACCGGCCGCTTCGAGATCGTCTCATTCGACCGCTCCTGGCACGGCATGACGCAGGGGGCCGCCGCCGCGACCTTCTCCGCCGGGCGGCGCGGCTACGGTCCCCCGATGCCGGGAAACCTCGCGCTGCCCGCGCCGAACGCCTATCGCTCGCCGTTCCGGTCCTCCGACGGGTCGCACGACTGGGAGGCCGAACTCGACTACGGCTTCGCCCTGGTCGACCGGCAGTCCGCCGGCAGTCTCGCCGCCTGCCTCATCGAGCCCATCCTGTCCTCGGGCGGCATCATCGACCTGCCGCCCGGGTATCTGCGCCGCCTCAAAGAGATGTGCGACGAACGCGGCATGCTGCTCATCCTCGACGAGGCGCAGACCGCTCTCGGCCGCACCGGGCTGATGTACGCGTTCGAGCGCGACGGGGTCGCGCCCGACATCCTGACGTTGTCCAAGACCCTGGGAGCCGGGCTGCCGGTGGCGGCCGTGGTCACGACCGCCGAGATCGAGCAGGTCTGCCACGACCGGGACTTCCTGTTCTACACCACCCACGTCTCCGACCCCCTGGCCGCCGCCGTGGCCCTGACGGTCCTCGACGTCATCGAGCGCGAGAGCCTCCCGCGGCGTGCCGCGACGCTGGGCGGCCTGCTCGCCGAGCGGCTGCTGGCGCTACGCGAGGAGTACGAGGTGGTCGGCGACGTCCGCGGCCGGGGCCTGCTCCAGGGGGTCGAGCTTGTCGAGGACAAGAAGAGCAAGGCGCCCGCCGACGCGCTGGGCAAGGCGGTCACCTCGGCCTGTCTCGAACGGGGGCTGCACATGAACATCGTCCAGCTTCCGGGGATGGGCGGCATCTTCCGCATCGCCCCGCCTCTCACGATCAGCGAGGACGAACTGCACGCCGGCGTGGACATTCTGGAGGCGTCCATCAAGGCCGTGCACCTCCGGCGGTTCTGAGCCGGCCCGCTGAAATTTTCAGGGGGGCCGATGGCCGTGGGGCCGCGTCTTTCGGCTGGTCGCCAAACTAATAGGGCGATCTTCGCTGGTCAGTCCGGGGTTGACCTGCCCGGGTCGTTTGTGTGGGGGTGGGGCGTCAGATAGCGTCGCGGGTGCGGGAGCGCTCCCCTTCCCCGGAATCCCCCCGACCGGAACACGGAGACCGCACGATGTCCCACCGCATTCTTCGCTCACCCCGTCGCGCCCTGCGCGCGCTGGCCGTCCTGATGTGCGCGGTCCTGCTGTCCTCGGTCCCCTTCACCGGGACCGCGTCGGCGCACGGGTCGGTCGTCAACCCCGCCTCCCGCAACTACGGCTGCTGGCTGCGCTGGGGCAACGACTTCCAGAACCCCTCGATGCAGCAGCAGGACCCGATGTGCTGGCAGGCGTGGCAGGACAACGTCAACGCCATGTGGAACTGGAACGGGCTCTACCGCGAGAACGTGGCCGGCAACCACCAGGGCGTCATCCCCAACGGCCAGCTCTGCAGCGCCGGTCTGACCGAGAACGGCCGCTATCGCTCCATGGACAGGCCCGGCGCGTGGAAGATGACCAACCTGGGCAGCACGTTCAACATCAACCTGATGGACCAGGCCGCCCACGGCGCGGACTACATCAGGGTCTACATCACCCGCCAGGGCTACAACGCCCTCACCACGCCGCTCGGCTGGAACAACCTGGAACTGGTCCGGGAGACCGGCAGGTACGCGCAGGCCAACACCTACATGATCAACAACATCTCGCGCGGGTCCCGCACCGGCCGGCACGTGATCTACACGATCTGGAAGGCCTCACACGCGGACCAGAACTACTACTTCTGCAGCGACGTCAACTTCGTCTGACGAACGGCCCGCCGCCCGCGACCGTCCGGTCTCCTCCGCACGCGGCCCCGTGCGGAGGAGACCGGGCCCTTGCCGAGATCGCCTCGGTGCTCACCTGAGTGAGCACCGAGGCGACCGGGTCACTGCACGGTGATCTTGTCCACCTCGATGGTGATGCCCTTCACCTCGTCGGTGGAGGTGGCGGTCGTGACCGAGCCCACGCCGGAGCTCACGCCCTTGACCTTCATGGTGTAGGTCAGCTTGCCGCCGGGGGCGCCGGGGGTGCTGCTGACCCGGTAGTCCTCGGTCGGCGGCCCGGAGATCTGGGCGCCGGCCGTGCCGTCGGAGTTCTCGGCGCCCACGGTCAGCCCGTAGGAGGCGCCGGGGTCACCGGGCAGGTTGGACGGGTCGTAGGTGTAGGTGATGTCCTCGGCGCCGTTGACGCCGATCCACTGCTGGAAGACCTTCAGGCTCGAGGTCCCGTACAGGTGGACGCGCCACTCGATGACGAGCCAGGTGGACACGCCGTCGGTCAGCGTGCCGGCGTAGACGCCGGGGGCGCCGCCGCCGTCCAGGTCGGTCCAGTAGGCCGCCAGCACGTTGTTCGGCGTCGCCGGGTCGGGCAGGGTCTGCGGGCTGAAGGAGACGTCCGCCGACCCGTTGGTGCCGCCCACGACGCTGTAGCCGTCGGAGACCACGCCGATACGGGTGTAGCTCTTGCCCGCGTAGGTGAAGGCCGGGACGTTGAAGTTCACCGACTCCTCGTCCCCGATCGGGGTCGGCGCGATGCCGAACGCGTCCAGCGGCAGGTAGCCCGCCGGGCTGGCGCCGGGGGCGATGGACGGGCGGTCGGGCTGCCGCCCGGCCAGCGTGGCCTTGGTGGTGGCGATCTGCGTGCCCACCTTGGTCGCGCCGGTCACGCCGTTCAGCCGCAGCCGCGCGTCCAGGGTGCTGAGCGCGGTGACCTCGGTGTCCTTGAGCGTGGTGTTCTCCACGGTCACCGTGCACGTGGACTCGCCGGTGTTCTTGGCGATGGTGGCCGGCGCGCAGGTCTGGTCGACCGGCACGACGCCCTCCTTGCGGTAGAACGCGACGGGCAGGTGCAGGTCGCGCGAGCCGCCGACCTGCTTGAGGTTCACCTGGCCGAAGTACTGCCCCTCGGGCAGGTCCGGCGCGGTGACCACGATGGTCAGCTTGGCGCTCTTGCCGGGCTTGACGCTGAAGAGCGGGGGCAGCACCGTGACGTTGGCGCCGCTGGGCGCGGTGCCGGTCGCGGTGTAGGTGAGCGTCTTGTCGGTGACGTTGGTGACCGTCCGCTTGGCGGTGATGATGCCGGGCATGACCGGCGCGTTCACCGACGGCACGTTGAGGTCGATGCGGTTCAGCGGGTCGGCCGCCGAGGCCGCGTAGTTGACCGCCGTCTCGTCCAGGGTGAGTCCCGGGTCGCCGGCCTTGGTGAGGTCGATGCGGCCGCCGCCGTAGTCGAACGGGTCGGCGGGGGTGACCCGGTCCTGCTTGGTGACCGCGGTCTTGGCCGTGGTCTCCAGCGCCGACTTGACCTGGCCCGGCGTCCAGTCCGGGTGCAGCGCGAACAGCAGCGCGCCGGCCCCGGCCACGTGCGGCGACGACATCGAAGTGCCGGCGATCACCTGGTAGAGGTTGCCGGGCGGGCCCTCCAGCGGAGACTCCGGCGTCGGGGTCTGCCCGGCCAGGATGTGCAGACCCGGCGCGGTGACGTCCGGCTTGAGGAAGTCGCCGGCCGGCCCTCGCGAGGAGAACGTCGTGATGACGTCGCCCTGCCAGGTGGTCTTGGCGCCCTGGGTGAACGACGCCGTCGCGCCGGGGTTGGCGGCCAGGAAGTTCAGCAGGGTCGTGCTCTCGGGCTGGTCGATGTGGACGGCCGGCAGCCAGTGGTTGTCGGTCATCACGTCGAGCGGCGTCGCGTTGTAGAGGATCATGCCCGCCGCGCCGCCCTGCCGGACCGAGAAGCCCTTGAGCACCCGGTTGGGGCCGCGCTGGCAGACGACGATCTTGCCGCTGAACAGGCCCGGAGGCGCCGGGGTGAGGCACAACGGGTCGGAGTACGGCGGGGCGGCGGCCGACACCACGGGCCGGGCGGTGGTGACACCCTGGGTGATGGAGGCGCCCGAGATGGTGGCCTTGGCGCCGCCGGTCCCGTTGAGCGTGATCGTCGAGCGGAAGGTGCGCGTCTGCGTGGAGGCGGCGACGGTCGTCACCCACGGCGAGGCGTGGTCGGTGGTCCCGGCGCCGGGCCCTGCGTTGCCGGCCGAGGCGGAGACGAAGACCCCGGCCGCGTACGCGTCCAGGAACGCCAGCTCGACCGGGTCGCTGTAGGGGTCGGCGCCGCCCGAGATCGAGAAGTTGATCACGCGGACGCCGTCGAGGATGGCGCGGCCCACGGCGGCGGCGGAGTCGGAGGAGAAACAGCCCTCGGCGCCGCAGACCTTGTACACCGACACGGCCGCCGCGGGGGCGATGCCGTGGATCGGGCCGCGGCTGATGCCGAGCGGGTTGGCGTCCGCCACCGGCCCGCCGGCCGAGGTGGAGGCGGTGTGGGTGCCGTGCCCGTTGGAGTCGCGGGCGCTGTCGGGGTACACCTCGCCGCCGTAGACGGCGTTGTAGGTGTCGATGAACGGCCGGCCGCCGACCAGCTTGTGGTTGCAGACGAACGGGTCGGCGGCGGGCGTCAGCGGGTTGTCGCCGAAGTCGCACACGCGCGGCGTGCCGTCCTTGGTGGGCGGGGGAGCGGGCAGGCCGCCGGGGTCGGCGAAGGAGGGGTGCTCGGGCCAGACGCCCGAGTCCAGGCTGGCGAAGATGACGCCCTTGCCGGAGGAGTTGGTGCCGCCGAGCTTGTTGTAGATCGTGGGGGCGCCGATGAAGTCGGAGCTGGCGTCGGTCAGCGGGTGCTGCAGGTCGTCCTTCTGCACGGCGGCCACGCCGGGCAGCTTCAGCAGGTCGGCGGCCTTGTTCGCCGGGACGCTGAGCGCGATGCCGCCGTAGACGGTGCGCAGCTTCTGGCCCGCCCTGGCGCCGGGGAGGCGCCTGCCGAGCTCGCCGAGGAAGGCGTTCTCGACGCCCTCAATGTGCTTCTCGTACTGCTTGGCCGCCGTGCTGGTGACGTCCAGGCTCTTGCCGGTGACCGAGGGGCTGGTGCCCTTGAGCCCGTCCACTCCGCCCTTGTAGGCGGCGAGGGAGTCGTAGTCGAGCTTCACGACCACGTTGACGGGTTTGGCCGACGTCGCCCCGAACAGGGATGCGTCACTTCTGGCCAGCTTGCCGCTCGGGGACCTGGCCCCCTGGACGCGGTCGGCCGGGGTCAGCGCGGTGGCCTTCCACTTGCTGGTCGAACCGGTCGCGGGGCTCGCCGAGCCCGTCGCCGTGCTCGGCGAGGGATCGGCGGACGCCGGTACGGCCGGGCTCATCACCGCGATGACCGCGAGACTCGCTCCGGCCGCCGCGACGCGGCGCGACCGGGATAAGAGGGTGGGAAGGGGCTTGCGTGGCACGACACCTCCTGGTGAACCACCTGGACTCGCCGCCCGGCGGGCATGGAGGAGTCGCGTCACCCGTGCGCACGGGAAAGGACCCCACCCTCCCCGTCGGGCGACACTGGCCGGCGAGCCGTCTCCGGGTCGCCGAACTCAGACGGAGTCTAGATGCGCGCCACTTTTCCGCCTAGATCGTGGTAAGCCCCGATCAGCAGCAATATCTGACCAAATGTGGACATGGAACGGTTAAATGCTGTGATCGTCGCAGTTAGCGGACCGTTCCAAAGCGGGCCGCGTACAATCACGGGCGTGAAGCTGAAGCTTGATCTCCATGACATCTACAACAAGGGCGGCGAGATCGACCGGGCGCTGCGCGGCATCATCCAGGAGGCGGTGCAGAAGAAGGCCACCGAGGTCGAGATCATCCCCGGCAAGGGGTCCGGCCAGCTCAAGAAGAAGGTGCTGCGCTTCCTCGACCAGAAGGAGGTCAAGGCCCTCTACCACCGCATCGACAAGGACGCCAAGAACCACGGCCGCCTGTTCGTCTACTTCCGCTGGAAGTGACGCAAAGGGTGACGACCCCCGCAAAAGCGTTTAAGACCGATGAAATAGGCTGACCTCGGTCATGATCGGGTAGCGGAAGGGGACACCGTGCCGGAGAACGTCCAGGACGTCGAGGAGAGCGGGGCCGCCTGTGCGGCCGACCGGCTGGAGGAGGCCATCGGGCGCGCGTCCGGCGCGGCGTCCGGCACGCGGGCCTCGCGGGAGGGATACGCCGAGGTCACCTCCGAAGCCGAGCTGCGCGCGCTGCTCGGCGAGGTGATGCCCCGGGCGGTCACCAAGGAGCGCACGGCCCTGCACGAGCTCGACCGGGAGTGGCTCGCGGCCTCCCCGTTCTGCCTGATCGCCACGGCGGACGCGGACGGCGCCTGCGACGTCTCACCGAAGGGCGACCCGCCCGGGTTCACGCTCGTCCTGGACGACACCACGATCGCCATCCCCGAGCGCCCGGGCAACCGCCGGGCCGACGGCTTCCTCAACGTCCTGGCCAACCCGCACGTCGGCCTGATCTACCTCGTGCCCGGCCGCAACGAGACGCTGCGCATCAACGGCCGCGCCCGCCTGCTGCGCGAGGCCCCGTTCTTCGACCAGATGGTCGTCAAGGGACACCGGCCGCAACTGGCCCTCGTCGTGGAGATCGAGCAGATCTTCTTCCACTGCGCCAAGGCGTTCATGCGCTCGTCGCTCTGGAAGCCCGCCACCTGGGACCCGGGCGTCCTGCCGCCGCACGCGCAGATCGTCAAGGCCATCCAGCCGACCGAGGAGAGCCTCGCGGAGCTGGAGCGCTACTACGGCGCCCAGTACGCCGAGCGCCTCTACCGGAGCTGAACGCCTCTCCTCAGCTGTCGTCCTCGCTCCGAGCGTCACCTCGCCGTGGACGCCGCCCCCGCCGGCGCCGCACACCTCGAGGAGCGGCGGGCAGAGATGGAGGAAGCGGTCGGCCATGCGCAGAGCCGGGTCCAAGCGCCGCCCAAGCGGGGCGGCGCCGCGAGGCCGAAGGCGTTCAGGCGTTCGATCGCTTCCTCTCTTCGATGATAACTCCGCCCGAAAGCGCAGGTCACGGCCGTGCACGCGGTGCGCGGGCCGGGCGGGAGCGGCGTCCGGCGCCGTCCGGGGGTGGCACGAGGGGGCCGTCCGGGTCCACCATCGTGCAGGCACGGCAGCGCCGGGAGGAGAACGACATGGTGCAGACCACTGACGGCACGGAGGTGTTCCGCGCGGCCCGCGACTTCCTGCTCGCCCACCGCGAGGACTACGCCACCGCCTACGAGAAGTTCGAATGGCCGGCGCCGGCCCGGTTCAACTGGGCGCTCGACTGGTTCGACGTCATCGCCCGGGACAACGACGACCCCGCGCTGTGGATCGTCGAGGAGGACGGCTCCGAGCGCAGGCTGTCCTTCGCCGACATGTCCCGCCGCTCCTCGCAGGTGGCCGGGTGGCTGCGCGCCCAGGGCGTGCGCCGCGGCGACCGCCTGGTGCTCATGCTCGGCAACCAGGTCGAGCTGTGGGAGACGATCCTGGCGACGATGAAGCTCGGGGCGGTGCTGATCCCCACGGCGCCGCTGCTCGGCCCCGCCGACCTGCGCGACCGCGTCGAGCGCGGCGGCGCGCGGCACGTGGTCGCGGGCGCGGCGGACGCCGCCAAGTTCGACGGCGTGCCCGGCGCCTACACCCGCGTGGCCGTCGGCGGGCCGGTGCCCGGCTGGCTGGACTACGCCGCCGCCTACGACCACGGCCCCGCCTTCGAGCCGGACGGGCCCACCGCGGCCGACGACCCGCTGTTGCTGTACTTCACCTCGGGGACCACGGCCCGGCCCAAGCTCGTGGAGCACACCCACGCCTCCTACCCGGTCGGCCACCTGTCCACGATGTACTGGATCGGGCTGCGGCCCGGGGACGTGCACCTGAACATCTCCTCGCCGGGGTGGGCCAAGCACGCCTGGAGCAACGTGTTCGCGCCCTGGAACGCGCAGGCGTGCGTGTTCGTGTTCAACTACACCCGCTTCGACGCGGCACGGCTGCTGCGCGAGATCGACCGCTGCGGGGTCACCGCCTTCTGCGCGCCCCCCACGGTCTGGCGGATGCTCATCCAGTCCGACCTGTCGTGCCTGCGCACCCCGCCGCGCGAGGCGGTCAGCGCGGGTGAGCCGCTCAACCCCGAGGTGATCGACCAGGTGCGCGCCGCCTGGGGGCTGACCATCCGCGACGGCTACGGGCAGACCGAGACCACCGTCCAGGTGGCCAACACGCCCGGGCAGCAGCTCAAGCCGGGCGCGATGGGACGTCCCGCGCCCGGGTACCGGGTGGTCCTGGTGGACCCGATCACCGGAGAGCCGGCCGAGGAGGGCGAGATCTGCCTGGACCTGGCCCGCCGCCCGCTCGGGCTGACCGCCGGCTACCACGGCGACGACGGGCGCACGGCCGAGGCCATGTCCGGCGGCTACTACCACACCGGCGACATCGGAGCCCGGGACGCCGAGGGCTACATCACCTTCATCGGCCGCACCGACGACGTGTTCAAGGCCTCGGACTACCGCATCTCGCCGTTCGAGCTGGAGAGCGTGCTGATCGAGCACGAGGCCGTCGCCGAGGCCGCCGTCGTCCCGTCCCCCGACCCGGTGCGGCTGGCGGTGCCCAAGGCGTACGTGGTCCTGGCGGCCGGGTGGGACCCGACGGCCGCGACCGCGGCGGCCATCTTCGCGCACTGCCGGGCCCACCTCGCGCCGTTCAAGCGGGTGCGGCGGCTGGAGTTCGGCGAGCTGCCCAAGACCATCTCGGGCAAGATCCGGCGGGTGGAGCTGCGCGACGGCGAACGGGACAAGCACGCCGCCGCCGGCGACCGCCCCGCCGGGGAGTACCGCGACACCGACTTCCCCGCCGAACCGCCCCGGTAGCCTTCCCCGCACCGCCGGCGGCGCGCACGGGAGGCGCGGGACCTCGGCAGGGCGGCCCGCCGATCCCCGGGCCGGCGATCCGCGGCCCGGGGATCGCGGGCCGGCGGACCGGCGTGCTAGGACTCGGCCTCGGCGACGCCGGGGGCGCGGATCAGGTCGACGTCCTCGGGGTCGGCGGCGACCCCGTTCTCGGCCGCGACCTGCGCCAGCAGCAGCTCGCCGCTGCGCGCGACGTGGGCGCGCATCGCCGCGGCCGCCGCGGCGGCGTCGCCGGCCTCCACCGCGGCCAAAATCGGCTCGTGCTCGGCGGCGATGTCCACCAGCGAGCGCGAGCGGTCGACGGTGGAGGCGCCCAGCGTCATCGTCGCGTCGCGCAGGTTGCCGACGATGCCGACGAGCCTGCGGTTGGCGCCGGCGTTCAGCAGCAGGTCGTGGAAGGCGCGGTCGTGGCGCATGAAACGCGGCTCGTCGTCCTGCTCGGCGGCGGCGCGCATCAGCGCCAGCTCGCCGCGCATGCCCTCGACGACCTCGGGACCGGCGCGGCGGGCGGCGACGCGCGCCGCCGGGACCTCCAGCAGCAGCCGGAGCTGGAACACCTCGGCGATCTCCTTGGGGTCGCGCCGCAGCACGCGAAAGCCCCGGCTGCGCTCGAAGCGGACCATGCCCGCCTCGGCCAGGCGCAGCATGGCCTCGCGCACGGGCGTGCGTGAGACGTTGAGCTGCGCGGCGAGCTGGTACACCGAGTACAGCTCGCCGGGACGGAGCTCGCCGGAGTGGATCGCCTCACGGACGGCCGCGATCACCTGCTCCGTGAGGCTGGACGCGCCGCCGACCGTTCGCACCGAGGGGGGACCTTTCCGCTGTGATTCGACTCCTGGGGGACTCTACCGCTGAATGACCGGAACACCCCTTGCCGTCCCGAATGTTGACATGCAGCATGCTACGTACCGGATTCCGGGTCTGAGGCGTCCTGTGCTCGCACCGGTCACCGGCCGTCCCTCCACGCCGTGCCGGGTGACCCGCGCATCCTTCCCGCCGTGCCAGGTGACCCGCTCAGCCTCCCGGCCCGGGGACTCCGCGTGTCCGCCGGGTGAACATCGTCCGACCCGGCGGCGCGTATTCTTGACTGATTCAAGAAAATAGGCCAGTCTTTTGCGGTGGCCACGACCTCGGAATACCAGCGGATGCTGCGCGGCGCGGCGATGCGTGTGACCCGTCCACGGGTGGCGGTGCTGAGCGCGGTGTACGCGCATCCGCACGCCGACACCGACTCGATCATCCGCGCCGTGCGCCGCGACCTCCCCGAGGTGTCCCACCAGGCCGTGTACGACTCGCTGCACGCGCTGACGGCCGCGGGCCTGGTGCGCCGCATCCAGCCGTCCGGCTCGGTGGCCCGCTACGAGTCGCGCGTCGGTGACAACCACCACCACGTCGTGTGCCGCTCGTGCGGCGTCGTCGCCGACGTCGACTGCGCGGTCGGCGAGGCGCCGTGCCTGACCGCCTCCGACGACCACGCGTTCTCGATAGACGAGGCCGAGGTCACCTACTGGGGCCTGTGCCACGACTGTTCCACCGCCCGCAGTTCCTGAGCACCCTGATATTCGCCTAGTCCCTAAGGATCTCCATGTCCGAGAACCATGATGCAATCGTCACCGACGCCAAGGCGGAGGGCGGAGGTGGCTGCCCGGTCGCGCACGAGCGCGCCCCGCACCCGACCCAGGGCGGCGGAAACCGCCAGTGGTGGCCGGAGCGGCTGAATGTGAAGATCCTCGCCAAGAACCCCGCCGTGGCCAACCCCTTCGGTGAGGAGTTCGACTACGCCGAGGCGTTCAAGTCCCTGGACCTCCCGGCCGTGAAGCAGGACATCGCCCAGGTGCTGACCACCTCGCAGGACTGGTGGCCGGCCGACTACGGCCACTACGGCCCGTTCATGGTCCGCATGGCGTGGCACAGCGCGGGCACCTACCGCATCAGCGACGGCCGCGGCGGCGCCGGCGCCGGGCAGCAGCGCTTCGCCCCGCTCAACAGCTGGCCCGACAACGGCAACCTGGACAAGGCCCGCCGCCTGCTGTGGCCGGTGAAGAAGAAGTACGGCAAGGCGCTCTCGTGGGCCGACCTGCTGATCCTGGCCGGCAACGTCGCCCTTGAGTCGATGGGCTTCACGACCTTCGGCTACGCCGGCGGCCGCGAGGACGTCTGGGAGCCCGAGGAGGACGTGTACTGGGGCCCCGAGTCGACCTGGCTGGACGACAAGCGCTACACCGGCGACCGCGAGCTCGAGAGCCCGCTCGGCGCGGTGCAGATGGGTCTGATCTACGTCAACCCCGAGGGCCCGAACGGCAACCCCGACCCGCTGGCCTCGGCCCGCGACATCCGTGAGACCTTCCGCCGGATGGCGATGAACGACGAGGAGACCGTCGCCCTCATCGCGGGTGGCCACACCTTCGGCAAGACCCACGGCGCCGGCCCGGCCGACCACGTCGGCCCCGACCCCGAGGCCGCTCCCATGGAGAACCAGGGCTTCGGCTGGAAGAACTCCTTCGGCACCGGCAAGGGCGGCGACGCCATCACCAGCGGCCTCGAGGGCGCGTGGACCAACACCCCGATCACCTGGGACAACAGCTTCTTCGAGATCCTGTTCGGCTATGAGTGGGAGCTGAGCAAGAGCCCCGCCGGCGCCCACCAGTGGAAGCCGAAGGACGGCGCCGGGGCTGGCACCGTGCCCGATGCCCACGACCCGCTGAAGACGCACGCCCCGACGATGCTCACCACCGACCTCGCGCTGCGCGTCGACCCGATCTACGAGCAGATCTCGCGGCGGTTCCTGCAGAACCCCGGCGAGTTCGCCGACGCCTTCGCCCGCGCGTGGTTCAAGCTGACCCACCGCGACATGGGCCCGGTCGTGCGCTATCTCGGCCCGGAGGTCCCCTCGGAGACGCTGCTCTGGCAGGACCCGCTGCCCCCGGTGACCCACGAGCTCGTCGACGCCGAGGACGTCGCCTTCCTCAAGAGCCGCGTCCTGGACTCCGGCCTGCCGGTGTCGCAGCTGGTGTCCACCGCCTGGGCGTCGGCCTCCTCCTTCCGCGGCAGCGACAAGCGCGGCGGCGCCAACGGCGGGCGCATCCGCCTCGAGCCGCAGAACGGCTGGGAGGTCAACGACCCCGACCAGCTCGCGACGGTGCTGCGCACCCTGGAGGGCGTGCAGGAGTCCTTCAACGCCGCCCAGACCGGCGGCAAGCGCATCTCGCTCGCCGACCTCATCGTGCTGGCCGGCGCCGCCGCCGTCGAGAAGGCCGCCAAGGACGCCGGCTTCGCCGTCGAGGTGCCCTTCACGCCGGGCCGCGTGGACGCCTCGCAGGAGCAGACCGACGTCGAGTCGTTCGCCGCGCTCGAGCCGTCCGCCGACGGCTTCCGCAACTACCTCGGCAAGGGCAACCGGCTGCCGGCCGAGTACCTGCTGCTCGACCGGGCCAACCTGTTGACCCTCAGCGCCCCCGAGATGACCGTCCTGGTCGGCGGCCTGCGCGTCCTGGGCGCGAACTACCAGCAGTCGCCGCTCGGCGTCTTCACCCGGACCCCCGGCACCCTGACCAACGACTTCTTCGTCAACCTGCTCGACCTGGGCACGACGTGGAAGGCGACCTCCGAGGACGCCGGCACCTTCGAGGGCCGCGACGACGCCACCGGCCAGGTCAAGTGGATCGGCAGCCGCGCCGACCTGGTGTTCGGGTCCAACTCCGAGCTGCGCGCGCTCGCCGAGGTCTACGCCTGCGACGACGCGAAGGAGAAGTTCGTCAAGGACTTCGTCGCCGCGTGGGTCAAGGTGTCCAACCTCGACCGGTTCGACCTCGTCTGATCGCGACGTGCGGGCCGGCCGGGCTCCGGCCGGCCCGCACGCGCTTCCTCCGGGCGATCTGTACGGCGGACGCCGCCGGCGTGGCACAGTAGGCGGAAAGATCGTTCGGGTGAGCAGGTGAGGAGGGCGCGATGGACGCCGCGCGCCGGCCGGTCCGCATCGCCAACGCCTCGGGGTTCTACGGGGACAGGCACACGGCCTTCGCCGAGATGGTGACCGGCGGCGAGGTGGACGTCGTCACCGGCGACTACCTGGCCGAGGTGACGATGCTCGTCCTGGCCAAGGGGCGGGCCCGCGACCCCGAGGCCGGCTACGCCGCGAGCTTTCCTGCGCAGCTCGCCCCCGTCCTCGGCGCGGTCCTCGACCGGGGGACCAAGGTGGTCGTGAACGCGGGCGGGCTGAACCCGCGCGGCCTGGCCGCCCGTCTCACCACCCTGGCGGACGCCGCCGGTCTGTCGCCGCGCGTCGCCTGCGTCACCGGGGACGACCTGCTGGACCGGCTCGGCGAGCTCCAGGCCGCCGGCCACCCGCTGGCGCACGCCGAGCGCGGCACCCCGCTCGCCGGGTCGGGGCTCACGCCGCTCACCGCCAACGCCTACCTCGGCGGATGGGGCATCGCCCGCGCGCTCTCGGCCGGCGCCGACATCGTCGTCTGCGGCCGGGTCAGCGACGCCGCGCTCACCGCCGGACCGGCGGCGTGGTGGCACGGCTGGGCCCGCGACGACTGGGACCGCCTCGCCGGGGCCGTCGCCGCCGGGCACGTCATCGAGTGCGGCGCGCAGGCCACCGGCGGCAACTACTCCTCCTTCCTGGAGCTCCCCGGCCTGACCCGTCCCGGCTTCCCGATCGCCGAGGTCGCGGCCGACGGCGGCGCGGTCATCACCAAGCACCCGGGCACCGGGGGAGCGGTGACGGTCGGCACGGTCACCGCGCAGCTCGTCTACGAGATCCAGGGCACCCGGTATCTGAACCCGGACGTGACCACGCTCCTGGACACCGTGACGCTGAGGCAGGCCGGCCCGGACCGCGTCGAGATCAGCGGGACGCGCGGCGCGCCCCCGCCGCCCTTCGCCAAGGTCGCGATCACCGCGCTCGGCGGCTACGAGAACGAGATCACCCTCGTGCTGACCGGCCGCCACATCGAGGAGAAGGCCGCGCTCGCCGAGCGCGCGGTGCGGGAGGGGCTGGGCGAGGGGTGCTCGGCCGACTTCCAGCGCGTCGGCACGGCCGCGCCGGACGCCGCCGACCAGAACGCCGCCTCGTGCCTGCTGCGCGTCGCGGTCAAGGGACCGCAGGAGAAGGCCGTCGGACGGGCGTTCTCCGGCCTGGTCGTCGGGCTCGCACTCGGCAGCTATCCCGGGTTCTACGCCACAGGGACGCCCCAGGGAGCGCGCAGCTACGGCACGTACTGGCCGGCGACCGTCCCGATCACCGAGGTCGACCACCGCGTCGTCCTGCCCGACGGCACCGTCGAGCCCGTCCCCTGGCCCCCCACCGCCGACCCCATCCTGACCGACCCCGCCCTGACCGGCCCCGCTCTGACCGGCCCGACTGTGCGCCGACCGGCCGGTTCCCCGGCCGGCAGCGGGCCGGCCCTGGGTGAACCGCCCCCGAGTGAACCGGCTGTGGAGGGGCGGGCCGGGCGGCCGACCGTGAGCGGGCGGGCCGTGACGCCGGGGGACGCGGGCAACTCCCCGGTGCGGGTGCCGCTGGGTGAGGTGGCCGACGCGCGGTCGGGAGACAAGGGCGGGAACGCCAACCTCGGCCTGTGGGCGCGCGACGAGGAGTCCTATGGCTGGATGCGGCGCGCGCTCACCGTCGACCGGCTGCGCGAACTGCTCCCCGAGGCCGCCGGCCTGCCGATCGACCGCCACGAGCTGCCCAACCTGCGCGCGCTGAACTTCGTGGTGCACGGCCTGCTGGGGGAGGGGGCGACGGCGACCAGCCGCTTCGACGCCCAGGCCAAGGCACTCGGGGAGTTCGTCCTGTCCCGCCTGGTCGAGGTCCCGCCGTCCGCCGTCCTCGCCGCCAAGGCCGCGAGGACGTCCGCCCCTTGACCGGAACGTCCGCCCCTGATCGCGGGGCGTCCGTCCCTGACCACAGAGGCGCCCGCCCCTTGACCATAGAGGCGTCCACCCCTGTCCGCGAGGGCGTCCGTCCCGTGGCCGCGATCGCGGAAGCGCCGCGATGGCGTGCGCCGGCCGTGGTGGCGGGTCAGCCGGACCAGTGAGGGGCGGCTCGCCACGGGTAGAGGGGGAGACGGACGAACACCGCTCCGACGTCGAAGGCGCCCTCCCAGTCGGTGGGCTCCTCCCCGCGCAGGTACCTGGCGGCGAGGCCGTCGAGCGGCGCGCCGGTCGAGGGGCGCGGCTGAGGGAAAGCGGCCAGCGCCTCGCGCAGGTCTCCCGCCGACTCCACGACCGCGGCGAACCGGAGTGGGTGGTGATCGCGGCGGACGGCCGCGCTGTAGCACAGGTCGCTCAGCGGCGGGGCGTCGTCGCCTTCGAGCAGGTCGAGGTAGGCGCGGGCCAGCCGGGCCAGCGCCTCCTGGCTGAGGGCGGACATGGTGAACAGGTGGTGGCGCCGCGACGCGGGGGAGCGGCGGTGCGGCGCGGCCGGTGCCCGGCCGAGCACGACGTGCACGTTCACCGCCGACAACCCCGTGCCGCTCACCCTGGCGACGGCCCCCTCGGGCAGGTCGTGTGGCGCGGGCGACGCGGGAACGGCCGGCCGGTGCCACGGGACGGGCGTCCCTGGGCCGTCGGGAGCGGGCGTCGGCGGCGCCATGCCGTACTCCAGGTCCAGGTCCAGGTTCTGCCGCGGCTCCTGCTCCAGGCGCAGGACGGTGCTCATCAGCCCGGCCATGCCGGAGTCCGCCCGCACGTGCCCCGAGCCGTCCTCACCTCCGTCCGCTCCCGCGAGCGGCGGCCGTTCGCGGTGGTCGACGGCCGTGGGGTCGGCTCCGGCGTCCTGGTACGCCCAGCGGAGCGCGTCGATCATGCCGGACGCGGCCGGCCTGAGCACGGGACCGTCCGTCGCGCCGTCGCTGGAGACCGCCGTGCCGAGGATGACGCCGCGGATCGCGTCGCCGTCCGCGAGGGCGCGGTCGAGCCTCTTGAGCACGACGACCCGGACGCCGTCCCCCTGGCGGCGTCCGCGCGCCGGCACGCGGGCGAACCCGCGGCGGGCGTCCTGGACCGTCAGCGCGTCCCAGGGACCTGGGGCGCCGTCGTCGGCGAGCGGTCGCAGGTCGACCCCGCCCGCGAGCGCCAGGCCGGCATCGCCGGTGCGCAGGCTCTGGCAGGCCAGATGGACGGCGGTCAGCGAGGACGTGCAGGCGGTGTCCAGGGTCACGCTCGGCCCGCACAGTCCGAAGGTGGCCGACAACCGCCGGGAGAGCGTGCCGCGGTGGTCGCGCGGGGTGAGCGTCCTGAGGGGGGCACGGGATGGGCGGGAGGGACGTTCGGGCTCGTCCATGTGCGCGTTTCCGATGAAGACGGCCGTGCGGTCGCCCGCGACGCGGCTCGGGCGAAGGCCGGCGTCCTCCAGCGCCTCCCACGCGGTCATCATCAGCAGGCGTTGGCGCGGGTCCAGGCCCGCCGCCTGGTCGGCGTCCATGCCGAAGAGCACCGCGTCGAAGCCGTGCATGTCCGGCACGAGCCCCTCCGTGTGCGGGAGGAGACCGTCCGCGTCCGGAGAAAGCCTCTGCGCGTGGGGGAGGAGCCCGTCGGCGTGCGACAGGAGCCCCTCCGCGTCCGGGAGCCATCCCCGCGCGTCCCGAGGCCGCCCCCTCCTGCCGGGCCTGCGCCTCCTCGCCTCGGCGTACACGCTGTCCGCGCGCGCGAAAGGCCCCCCCACGCCGAGATGGGTGCGGCCCCTGCCGACGGGGGGCGCGTGAGTGTCGAGGTACAGCCGGTCGGGCATTGGCGCGTTCCTGGAGGAGGGGCCGGGGGGCTCGACGGCGGTGACCAGGGCGTCTTCGAGCGGCCCTCCCAGGTCGCCGGGGCCGGACGGGCCGGGGGGCCTGAACCCCATTCCGATGATGGCGATGGGGTCGTTCATCGGCGCCCCCCCTCACCGGCCGGGGCGCGGTGCGGTGTGCGGCGGATGCCGGCCGCCAACGGCCGGGGGCCCGCGAAGTACGCGGCGGAGTATGTCATGAGTCACTCTCATGTGCGACGGCCGGAATTAAATAATTGAATACCGGAACAGTGCGCGCGAAGTGTCGAGTACGCGGCCGGTCGCCCGGCGTATGGTG
Source organism: Sphaerisporangium sp. NPDC005288 (assembly GCF_040607475.1). Classification (NCBI taxonomy): domain Bacteria; kingdom Bacillati; phylum Actinomycetota; class Actinomycetes; order Streptosporangiales; family Streptosporangiaceae; genus Sphaerisporangium; species Sphaerisporangium sp. NPDC005288. The sequence goes on from NZ_JBEXGT010000006.1 coordinate 149,427, forward strand.
ATTCCCCGTGCGCAGGAAGCCCCATTCCCTGCCCCTAATCCCGTCGAAACTCTAAGATGCGCCCGCCGGATACGTCAAGACGGCCATCACGGTACACTTGTATCAACGCCGGAATATCCGGGGTGATATCCCGATGAATATTCATGTTCGCGGCGGGCACCACGGCTCGTCCCGCGGATCCGGCGCGGGCGCCACGGCGATCCTCGCGGACCCGGTGGGAGCGCCACGGTGATGCCCGCGGACCTGGTGGGGGTGCCGCCGTGGTGCTCGGGCGCGGCCTGTCGCGGCATCGCCGTGCGCTTCCTCATGCGAGGTACGCGCCCGGCGGGGCGTACGGGCGTCCGGGAATGCCGGGCGGGCCGGTCGCGTTCCTCCACCGGCCGCCGGCGCCGCCGGCGCCGTTAGGGTTTGCAACGAGTTATGAAATCGGCCATTCCCTGCGACACGGTCACGGCGTTTTGGGCCCCGGTTCACGTGGAGCCGTCCGGGGTCGTCCCCGTGCCCGCCGCGGCCCGGGCGGCCGATTAGCTCCCCGTTCCCACCTGCGTCGCAAAGGTTTCGCTCCGCGGTATCGAAGCGTTTCGCGAGCGCGGCCGGCGCGCCCGCCTCCGGGCGCTGGGCGATCGGCGCGCCCGGCCGGCCGCCGTCAACGGTCAGGAGCAGGCGGGCGGGGGAGGTGAGCCGCAGAACCTCTCTCCCCATCGGCGCAGCTCCTCCACCGACGGGCGCAGGCCCTCGCCCGCCGGGGTGAGCCGGTAGGACACCTCGATCGGCGGGCCGGTCTCGACGTGCCGTTCGACCAGGCCGACCTCGGCGAGCTCGACCAGCCGGCGCGACAGCATGGGACCGCCGATGCCCGGGATGCCCCGTTCGAGCTCGCTGAAGCGGGCGGGACCGCCGAGCAGCGCTCCGATGATCAGGCCGTTCCACCGCTTGCCCAGCAGCGCGAAGACGTGGAACAGATGATCGCAGACCAGGTGGTCCGCCCCGTCCGCATCCATGTCCGGAGTCTAACCCCTTGTGGGTTCCAAATCTGAAGCAGATACTCTTCCTGCACTTCATCCGTTCTTTGAACTCCCAGAGCTGGAGCCGCTCCCATGAACATCGCCGTGATCGTCCTCACCATCCTGCTCGCGGCGACCTTCGCCGCCTCCGGCGTAGCCAAGCTGGCCGGAGCGGCGGCGATGCGGGAGAGCGCGCAGCACCTCGGCATCGACTACCCCAAGTACCGCCTGATCGGAGTGCCCGAGGTCGCCGGCGCCGCCGGTCTGGTCATCGGCCTGTGGGTCGTGCCGCTGGGCATCGCCGCCGCCGTGGGCCTGGCTCTGCTCATGGCGGGCGCGGTGGTCGTCCACGTGCGGACGGGCGACAAGTTCGACAAGACCGCGCCCGCCGCGGTCCTCTGCCTGCTGTCGGTCGTGCTCGCCGTCCTGCTGCCGATGGCGGCCTAGCGGTCTGCTCTCTCGGCCGGCGGCCTGTTCTCCCGGCCGGCGCCTGTCGCCCCGGCCGGCCGGGAGAGCCCGCCGCCGGTCAGAGTTTGCGGTAGGTCCTCGCCTCCTGCGCCGCGGCCAGGACGTCCGCGAGCGGGGCGCCGGTGGCGGCCAGGACGGCGGCGGAGATGGCCCCCTCGACGAACGGCACGTCCGCGATGACCACCGAGCCGGGTTCCTCGAACAGGCGGGCGGTGAGCACCGAGCTGCCGAGGTCGGGGATCAGCACCACGCCGCCTCCCTGGTCGACCTCCTCGACTGCCGCGGCGATCTTGTCGGCGCTGGTGCCGCAGCCGCCCTCGTCGGTCCCCCCGGCCGGCGCGACGCGCGCGTGCGCGCCCGCGATCTGCCGCACAAGCGCCGCCGCCTCCCTGGCCAGGGCGTCGCTGTGCGAGACCAGGACGATGCCGACCCGCCGCTCGGGGATGCTCATCGGTCAGCCGCCCGCCGCCGCGCGCAGGGCGGCGAACAGCAGGACCGTGGAGGCGGCGCCCGGGTCCTCGTGGCCGATGCTCCGCTCACCCAGGTAGCTGGCCCGCCCCTTGCGCGCCATCAGGGGGACGGTCGCCACGGCCCCCTCCCGAGCCGCGGCGAGCGCGGCGTCGAACACCTCCCGCGCTCCGCGGCCGGCGCTCACGGCGCCGGAGAGGGCACGGGTGGCGGGCGCCAGGGCGTCGACCATGGTCTTGTCGCCCTCCTGCGCCCCGCCGAGCTTGCGCACCCCGGCCAGCCCCGCCTCGAACGCGGCGGCGAGATCGGCGAGCGTCACCGTGACCTCCTCCTCGAGCTCCTCGCGCTCCTCGGGCCCGGGAGCGTCCCCGGCCGACGGCGGTAACGACCGCCCCGCCGGGCCGTGACCCGCCGGCTCGCCCGGCCCTTCGCGCTGCGCGGCGGTGAGGACGGCGCCCATCTGCCGGAAGACGGTGCCGTACAGCGGGCCGGAGGCGCCGCCGACCTTGCGGATGAGGGTCGTGCCGGTCAGCGTGAGAACGGCTCCGGGGGTGCCGGGGAACGCGGCGGACAGCGCCTCGCGGACGGCGGTGAAGCCGCGGTCCAGGTTGGTTCCGTGGTCGGCGTCGCCGATCGCGGCGTCGAGCCGCGTCAGGCGGTCACGGTCGGCGGCGACGGCACGAGCCGTCTCCTCGACCCAGGCGGTGAAGAACCGGGCGTCCATGGGTCAGCGGCCCCAGCGCAGGGACGGGGTCTGCACCGGAGCGTCCCACAACTGGGTCAGTTGGTCGGTCAGCAGGCACACGGTGACCGAGAAGCCCTGCATGTCCAGGCTGGTGACGTAGTTGCCGACCAGGCTGCGCGCCGGAACGGCCCCCTTCTCGCGCAGGTAGGCGGCGACCTCGGCGAACACGACGTACAGCTCCACGAGCGGGGTGCCGCCCATGCCGTTGACCATCACCAGGACCTCTCCGGACAACGGCAGGTCGTCGTGGACGGCGTCCATGGCGACGCGGGTGAGTTCGCGCGCCGGGGCCGCGGGCGCGCGCGTCCTGCCCGGTTCGCCGTGGATGCCGATGCCCAGCTCCACCTCGGCGTCCCCCAGGTCGAAGGTCGGCCCGCCCGCCGCCGGGACGGTGCAGGACGACAGCGCGACGCCGAACGACCGGCTGCGCGCGTTCACCCGCCCGCCGAGCTTCGCCACCTCGCCCAGCGGGGCCCCGGTCTCGGCGAGCGCCCCGGTCATCTTCTCGACGAAGACGGTGGCGCCCGTGCCGCGGCGCCCGGCGGTGTAGAGGGAGTCCTTGACGGCGACGTCGTCGTTCACCAGGACGGTGCCGACCTCGACGCCCTCCTCCGCGCACACCTCGGCGGCCATCTGGAAGTTCATCACGTCGCCGGTGTAGTTCTTGACGATGTGCAGCACCCCCGCGCCGCCGTCCACGCCGTGCGAGGCCTCGATGATCTGGTCGGGGACGGGGGAGGTGAAGATCTCTCCCGGGCACGCGGCGTCCAGCATGCCGTGGCCGACGAAGCCCGCGTGCAGCGGCTCGTGGCCCGAGCCGCCGCCCGAGACCAGCCCCACCTTGCCCGGCGTGGGCGCCGCCCGGCGGTACACGACCTTGTGCGCCAGGTCGACCCGCAGGTCGGGGTGGGCCGCGGCCATCCCGGCGAGCGCGTCGGTGACGACGGAGTCGGTGCTGTTGATGAGCTTCTTCATGACCCGGCCTTCGACTCGCGTTGGTGGTCTTTCGGCAAATCTCTCCCCGTTCGCGGCATCCGGCAAGCGCCGGGCGATCCGGCGCGGACCGCGCCGCGGGTGATGACGCGGGGCGGCCGGAGGGAGGAGTATCGGTTCCTACGGTCACGAGCGGGAGGCAAGGATGTCGGTGTTGAGCAGTCTCGTCGAGGGGATCCGGACCGGGGCCATCGAGGTGGTCGACCTCACCGCCCCACTGAGCTCCGACACCCCGATCCTCATGCTGCCCGAGCCGTTCGCCAACACCGCCCCCTTCCGGCTCACCGAGATCAGCCGGTACGACGACCGCGGCCCCGCCTGGTACTGGAACGACATCGTGACCGGCGAGCACGTCGGCACGCACTTCGACGCCCCGATCCACTGGGTCACCGGCCGCGAGGGCGAGGACGTCGCGCAGGTGCCGCCGCCGAACCTGATCGGCCCCGCCGTCGTCCTGGACTTCGTGGCCCACGCCGCGGCCGACCATGACTTCCTGCTCCAGATCGAGCACGTCAAAGAGTGGGAGAAGGCCAACGGGGCGCTGCCCGACGGCGGCTGGCTGCTCTACCGCACCGGCTGGGACGCCCGCGCGGGTGACCAGGCGGAGTTCCTCAACGCCGACGAGACCGGCTCGCACACCCCGGGCATCTCGGCGCAGTGCGCGCGATGGCTGGCCGAGGAGACCCCGATCCGCGGCATCGGCGTGGAGACCGTCGGCACCGACGCCGGGGCCGGGCACTCCTTCGACCCGGCCTTCCCCTGCCACTCGTTCATGCTCGGCGCGGGGAAGTACGGGCTGACCCAGCTCCGCAACCTCGACCGGCTCCCGGTCACCGGATCGGTCGTCCTGGCCCCGCCGCTGCCCATCGTCGGCGGCTCGGGCAGCCCCGTGCGCGTCCTGGCGCTCGTCGAGCGATGACCGTCGCTCGCGCCGTCGGCCGCGCCCTCGCGGAGCTCGGCGTCCGCACCGCCTTCGGGCTGGTCGGCAGCGGCAACTTCCACCTGGTCAACGCGCTGGCCGAGCACGGCGTGCGGTTCGTCGCCGCCCGCCACGAGGGCGGCGCGGCCACCATGGCCGACGCCTACGCCCGCATGAGCGGCACCGTCGGCGTCCTCAGCGTGCACCAGGGGCCGGGGCTGACCAACGCGATGACCGGCATCACCGAGGCGGCCAAGAGCCGAACCCCGCTGCTCGTCCTGGCCGCCGAGGCGCTCGAACCCCGCTCCAACTTCCACATCGACCAGAGCGCCCTGGCCGCCGCCGTCGGAGCCGTGCCCGCGCGGGTGGAGTCGGCCGCCACCGCCGTCGCCGACACCGCGCGGGCCTTCCGCCTGGCCGCCGACCGGCGCGCGACCGTCCTGCTGAACCTTCCGCTCGGCCTGCAGAACGCGCGGGTGGACGACGTGGAGACTCCCGCCGGGAACGGCGTCACGATCCCGCGTCACGGCGCGGGCGAGCACGGCGCGCGGCCCTCGCCCGAGGCGGCCGCCGAGCTGGCCAAGGTGCTCGCCGGGGCCCGCCGTCCCGTCTTCGTCGCCGGACGCGGGGCGAGGCGGGCTCGGCGCGAGCTGGAACGGCTGGCCGAACGCACCGGCGCGCTGCTCGCCACCTCGGCCGTCGCCCGCGGCCTGTTCGTCGGGAACCCGTGGAGCCTGGACGTCAGCGGCGGGTTCGCCTCGCCGCTCGCCGCCGAGCTGATCCGCGACTCCGACGTGGTCGTCGGCTGGGGGTGCGGGCTGAACATGTGGACCACGCGGCACGGCGCGCTCATCGGGCCCTCCGCGACCGTCGTCCAGGTCGACCTCGACCACGACGCCCTCGGCGCGCACCGCCCGGTCGCCCTCGGCGTCGCCGGCGACGTGGCCGCCACCGCCCGCGCGGTCGCCGAGGCCCTCGGGCCCCGCCCCCGCGGCGAGAGCCCGGGCTCGCGTGCACGCGGAGAGACGCCGGGTTCGGGGGCCGGCGGCGGGGCCGTGGCTTCGCGGGGCGGCGGCGAGGGGTGGCGCATCCCTGCCCTGGCCGAGCGGATCGCCCGCGAGGTCGCCTGGCGGGACGTCCCGTACACCGACGGCTCGGGCGGCGGCCGCATCGACCCGCGTACGCTGTCGATCGCCCTGGACGACCTGCTGCCCGCCGGGCGGCTCGTCTCCGTCGACTCCGGCAACTTCATGGGCTACCCGTCGATGTACCTGTCGGTGCCCGACGAGAACGCCTTCTGCTTCACCCAGGCGTTCCAGTCGGTCGGGCTCGGCCTCGCCACGGCGGTGGGCGCCGCCCTGGCCCGTCCCGACCTGCTTCCCGTCGCGGCGCTCGGCGACGGCGGCGCGCTGATGGGCGTCGCCGAGCTGGAGACCGTCGTCCGGCTGGGCCTGCCCATGGTGGTCGTGGTGTACGACGACGAGGCCTACGGCGCCGAGGTCCACCACTTCGGCCCGCAGGGGCACGCCCTGGACCGGGTGCGGTTCCCGCCGTGCGACATCGCCGCCGTCGCCCGCGGGTACGGCTGGGACACGGTGACCGTGCGGGAGCCCGCAGGCCTGGCCGGGGTGTCGCGCTGGCTGGACGGCCCGCGTGACCGCCCGCTGCTCGTCCACGCCAAGATCACCGCCGACCGTGGCTCGTGGTGGCTGGAGGAGGCCTTCCGCGGCCACTGACCCGGTCCCGGACGGCTCGCCCACCGCGCCGGCCGGGCGCCGGCCGGGCGCCGCCGTCCCGCCGGCACCGCAGGTTACCCGTCCGTAGGTTACGGTGCAGGCATGGCTGAGATCGTGTACCCCCTGGTGATCACGACCGCGCGCGGGCTGTTCAAGGCGCTCGACGTGCGCATCGACGTGAGAGGGGCCGAGCACGTCCCGGCGCGCGGGGGAGCGGTCCTGGTGAGCAACCACATCAGCTACCTCGACTTCCTCTTCGTCGGCTACGGCGCCCTGCCCGCCGGGCGGCTCACCCGGTTCATGGCCAAGAAGGAGGTCTTCGCCCATCCCGTCTCCGGTCCGCTGATGCGCGCGATGCGCCACATCCCGGTCGACCGCTCGGCGGGCGCGGGGGCCTACGGCCGGGCCGTCGCGCGCCTGCGGGCGGGGGAGGTCGTCGGCGTCTTCGCCGAGGCCACCATCAGCCGCTCCTTCACCGTCAAGCAGATCAAGAACGGCGCCGTGCGCATGGCGGCCGAGGCCGAGGTGCCGCTGATCCCGGTCACTCTGTGGGGCACGCAGCGCATGTGGACCAAGGGCCGGCCGAAGCGCCTCACCCAGCGGCACATCCCGGTCACCATCGACATCGGCGAGCCGCTGTACCCCAAGCCCGGCCAGGACACCGAGGAGCTGACGGCCGCCCTGCGGGCCACGATGGAGCGGCGGCTCGACGGCGTCCAGCGGGCCTACCCCGGCGCCGCGGACGCCGCCGGCGCGTGGTGGCAGCCCGCCCACCTCGGCGGCGCGGCCCCGACCCCCGAGCAGGCCGCCGCCCTGGACGCCGCCGAGCGCGAGTCCCGTCGCCGGCGCTGACCGCGGCCGCCGCCGACGAGCGAGCCCTGTCGCCGGCGCTGACCGCGGACGTCGAGCGAGTCCTGTCGCGGACGCCGGCCATGGGAGTCCGTACGACGACGGCGTGACGCGCGGGCCGCGAAACTCCGCGCGACGGCGTCAGCCGCCGGTGGCGGGAGCGGCGGCCAGGGCCTCCTCGACGGTCGGGTAGACGGGGATGCGGGCGGCCAGGCCGGTGATCCACAGCACGCGCGCCGCGCTGCGCTGCACCGCGGCCAGCGCCAGCCACCCGCCCGCCTCCACCGACCGCTTCCAGCAGTTGACGAGCAGGCCGGTGGACCGCGAGTCGAGCAGGTCCAGGTCGAGCAGGTCGATGACCAGGTCGGGCCCGCACCGGGTGAACGCCTGGTCGAGGAAGTCCTCGAAGGTCAGCCGGACGGTGTAGTCCAGGGTGCCCTTGAGCGTCACCAGTCCGACGGCGCCGCGGCGTTCGGCCGCGAACTGGGCGGCATCGGTGGAGACGTACAGATCGGACATCAGGTGCTCTCCTGGACGTTCGGCGTCACGTGCGCGACGAGGATGCAGGTGTCGTCGCTGGTGTTGCTGGGCACCAGAGCCTCCATGACGGCGGACAGGCGGTCCGGGGGCCCGGAGCGCATCACCTCGGCGATGGTGGCCGCCAAGATGTCCAACCCCTCATAGAGGTCACGACCGGGCCTCTCGATCAGACCGTCGGTGTACATCACCAGAAGGTCGTCGGGTTCCAGTCGTATGCCGGCGTGAGTATAACTGGCGTCGTCGAAGACCCCGAGGAGCACTCCGGGATGCAGCACCCGGTGCACGGTGCTCCCGCGCACCAGCAGCATCGGCGGGTGGCCGGCGTGGGTGAAGGTCAGCGTGCGGTCGCGCCGGTCGAACCGGCCGACCACGGCGGTGGCCAGCACGTCAGGGCGCACCGCGCGCAGCAGGCGGTTCAGCGCACCGAGGATGCGGTCGGGGTCGTGGTCGGCGAACGCCAGCCCGGTGATCGCGTGCCGCAGCTTCGCCATCGCCGACGCGGCCGGCAGCCCGCTCCCGGCGACGTCGCCGACGGCCAGCAGCGCCTGGTCGCCGCTCAGCGGCATCGCCTGGTACCAGTCGCCGCCGAGCAGAGCCGTCTGGGCGGCGTCGTAGCGCACGCCGACCCGCAGTCCCGGCAGGTGGATCAGGCTTTCCTGCACCGGCATGATGATGTGCTGTAGCTCCGCGGTGAGCCGCAGCTCCTCCTCCAGCCGCCGCCGGGTCTGGGCCAGCTGGTCGTGCGCGTACCGCCATTCGGTGACGTCCTGAGCCACGCCGTGGACCTCGACGGCCTGACCCGAGCCGTCCCGGCCGGCCTCGCCCACGATGCGCAGGTGGCGCAGCGCGTCGCCGACGTACACGCGGATCTCGAACTCGTGGGGCCCTGCCGCGTTGGTGATGGTGGCCAGCGCGTGGTGGAGCACCGGCTGGTCCTCGGCGTGCGTGATGGCCGCGTAGCCGCGCAGGTCGAGCGGCCCGTCGTCCGGGTCGCGGCCGTGGATGGCGTACATCTGGTGCGACCACTCGATGTCGCCGGTCTCCATGTTCCAGTAACCCCATCCGAGGTGCCCGAGCCGCTCGGTGTGGGCGAGGCGGGCGAACAGCCGTTGCTCGTCGTCGTCCCGCACCCACGAGGCCAGCAGCCCTCCGGCGACGCGCGTCGCCTTCACCGTGAAGCTGGACCGGTGCGGCACGCCCTCGACGGTGTCCACGTGCACGTACCGGGCGATCTCCTCCGGGCCGCCGGTCTCCATCGCCCGCAGGTAGCCCTCCCACAACGGGCTGCCGGCGACGGCCGGATAGGAGGCGACCGTGCGCAGGCCGACGAGCTCCTTGCCGGCGCGCCCGTACACGTCCTTGGCCTGCGGGGCGGCCGCGCGGATCTCGAAGTCGACGATCGCCCCCGCCTGGTCGCGGATCGGGGTGTACCAGGCGGTCTGGGAGGGGACGCCGTCCAGCACGGCCTGGATCAAGGCGTCCGAGCCGGTACGCGGTCCCACGCCGTCCGAGCCGGTGCGCGGTCCTTGGCCGTCCGAGCCGGTGTGCGGTCCGGCACCGTCCAGGCCGGTGTGTGGTCCTACGCCGTCCGGCCCCGTGTGTGGTCCCGCGCCGTCCAGGCCGGTGATCGGGCCGGTGTGCCGCGGTCCGGCGCCGTCGGAGCCGGTGTGCGGCGGTCCCGCGCCGTCCGACGAGGTGGTCACGGGGGCGGATCGCCGCCCGCGCTCGCCGCCGTCCGTCCCCATCAGCCACCTTTCCCAGGGCGCGCGCCGCCCGGCGGCCGTGGAGCCCGCCTCGGCAGGACGGCGCTCCAGGACGCGGAACGACTACCCAGTGACTTTACCAACGCCCTGCCCACTCTCCGAAGCCCGCGACTCGAGACACCCGCCGGCACTTCATCCGGGTGGAACGCGGCTTCGCGAGCGTCGGCCGGAGCCGGTGGCGCTCACGATGCGTCTCGGGTGAAGGGTCGCTGGCCGCCTTCACGGGGGCAGGGTGTCGCGCCAGGGCACGGGGGTGCGTGACCAGCCTAACGCGCGGAACGCGGTGGCGGGCGACCCCCCGGACGCGAGCTCCGCCGGACGCGGCGGCGTCCGGCGGAGCGGTCGGGGCGGAGAGGTGGTCCGGCGGTCGGGCGTCGGGGCCTGCCGGATCCGGTGCGGCGGGTCAGACGAAGTTCACGTCACTGCAGATGAAGTACGCCTGGTCCATGTGCGAGGCCTGCCAGATGGTGTAGACGACCGCGCGCCCGCGGTGCCCGGAGGTGCTGACGTTGATCGAGTAGTTCTGGCTCTGGCCGTACCTGCCGGTGGTGGTCACCAGGTCCAGGTTGTTCCATCCGAGCTGCTGCGTGCTCGGGTCGAAGCCCTGCTTGGTGATGTAGACCTTGAAGTAGTCGGCGCCGTGGCTCGCCTGGTCGTACAGCTTGATGGTGAAGGTGTTGGAGATGTTGGTGGTCTTCCACGCGCCCACGGTGTCCAGCGCGTTGTACCGGCCGCCTTCGGTGTGGCCGCCGCTGCAGAGCTGCCCGTTCGGCACCACGGCCTGGAAGTTGCCGGCGGCGCCGTTGCGGTAGAGCCCGTTCCAGTTCCACATGGCGTTGGGGTTGGCCTGCCAGGCCTGCCAGCACATGGGGTCCTGCTGCGCCATGGCGGGGTTCTGGAAGTCGTTGCCCCAGCGTTGCCAGCAGCCGTAGTTGCGGGAGGCGGGGTCGATGACCGACCCGTGTGCGGAGGCGGTGTCGAACCAGGGAACCAGGGCGAGGACGGCCACGGTCAGCAGGGCGAGGGCACGGATCGTCCAGCGAGGGTGCCGCGCCAGGTCAGGACGTTGCATCGTTGCGTTCTCCGTCTTCCGGTGGGGGGTTCCGGTGGGTGGGAGCGCTCCCATATGTTAAGGGGATATTACCTGACATGTCCGAGTAATGAAACATTACGCCAGAGAGTTGAAAGTTTCAGTAGCCGCGACATATCGCATTCATGCGATGCGGCGGACTTTCCGCAGCTCATAGGACCTGCTTCCCGCCGCCGACGCGGGCCGGGGCGCCACCGCCGCCGGGCCGGTGAAGATCGTCGGTTGTTTTCGGTAGCTGTCATGATGATCCCGGCATGCGGGGATACGGGGAAATCGTCGCGCCGCGTGCCTCCACGCACCTCCACCGGAACTCCGAAGGGGACGGAAGTGTCTTCCACCAACGCGCCACACCGCCCGGCGGCCCGCTTACGACTCCGGTCGCTGACCGGCTTACGACTCCTGCCCGGCGCCCGGCCGCGCGCCCGCACTCTGGCGGGCGCCGCCGCCCTCGCCCTGGCCGCGACCGGTGTCGCGGCCTTCCTGCCGACCGCTCCCGCCTCCGCCGCCCGCGTGGAGGTGACCTGCGCCGCTGCCGGCCAGGACGCCGCGGTCATGCAGGCCGCGATCGACGGCTCCCACGATGGCGACGAGGTCGTCTTCAAGGGCCCGTGCCTGATCAACGCGACCATCACCCTCCTGGACCGCCGCACCTACCGCGGCGACGGCAAGGCCGGCACGGTCATCAAGCAGGCCGACGGCGCGAACCTGCCCGCCATGCTCGCCTCGGAGTCCTGGGTGAACGACGCCGAGTACAGCTCCGACACCGTGCGCGTCGAGCGGCTCACCCTCGACGGGAACCGGGACAACAACACCGGGACCGTCGGTCTCATGCTGCGGTCGTGGAACGCCAGGATCTACGACGTGGACGTCTACGGCGCGCCCTCCGACGGCATCCGCATCAGCAACCCCTCCAAGAACGGGACCCTGCTGCAGAACACGATGGTGAACAGCATCATCAGCGACGCCGACATCGAAGGGTCGGGCGGCGCGGGCCTGCGGGTGGTGGACCCCGGCAACTCCGTCACCGACTGGACCTTCCAGCGCTCCTGGATCGGCTTCAGCGGCGCGAGCGCCATCGAGTCCGACAACGCGGCCGGGTGGACCTTCAGCGACCTGCACCTGTACGCCACCCCCAAGCACGCGATCGACGCCCACCGCTGCTTCGGCACCTCGATCCAGAACAACTACATCGAGGACTTCGGCGCCGAGGGGACGGCCGGCCAGACTTACTACGGCATCCGCTGCGACCTGCAGGGCGAGGCCGCGACGACCGTCACCGGCAATCGCGTCCACCGCTTCCTGCCGCCGCCGGACGTGCTGGCCACCTATGGCAAGGCCCGCAAGCTCGGCATCGGGCCCTTCCCGCGCGCCCGCCGGCTCACCGGCGCGCCGCCCCGGGACGCCAAGTACGTCTACCTCGCGCTCGACGAGGTCAACTACGGCACCGGGCACGCCGCGGTGACCGGCAACACCATCCTCGGCCAGGGCGTCAAGCGCGAGACCGGCATGCTGTTCAAGAAGGGCCAGGGCGAGGGCATGTCCGTCGTCACCAGCGGAAACCTGGTCGACAACATCGACGATCCGCGCGTCACCGGCCCCGGCGTGCGGCTGTCGCACGGGTACTGACCGGCCCATCGACGCCGGCCCTCCCGGCCCGCGCCGGGAGGGTCAGGAGCGGCGCCGGCCCTCGCGGCGGGCCGGCCGGGGCGTGCTCGTCAGCTCGAGGCGGCGCCGCGCTCCTCGTCCGCGGAGTCGGTCCTCAGCACCGACGCCGGCAGGCCGAAGGACCGCGCCAGCCCGTCGAAGCCCTCGTCGGTGACCTTCACCACGCGCTCGCCGTCGCGAGGCCGGACGATCCAGCCCAGCTCGAACAGCCGGTGGGTGATGGCGCCGGCGAGGGCGCCCGCCACATGGTGGCGCCGCTCGCTCCAGTCGACGCACGCCCTGATCGCCGGCCGGCGGCCCTTCAGCGACGGCCGGCAGTCGATGTCCAGCGGGCGCAGGTCCTGCCAGACGGGGACGTCGAGCTCCAGCCCGTCCCCGGTGCGCCTGACCAGCCCCCGGCTCTGCAGCACGTCGGCGATGGCGACGCCGAGCCGGCCCGCGACGTGGTCGTAGCAGGTGCGCGCGCGCCGCAGGTTGTCCAGGTGGAAGGAGGAGCGCAGCGACCTCGGCGGGTGGATCGGCGCCAGCACCGCCAGCGCCTCCAGGGCGGTCGCGACCTCCGGGCCGGCCAGCCGGTAGTAGGCGTGGCGGCCGCAGCGCTCGACGCTGATGATGCCGTGCTCGACCAGCCGGGCCAGGTGCTCGCTCGCGGTCGGGCGCGACACCCCCGACAGGGCGGCCAGCTCGCTGGCCGGCATGGCGCGGTCGGCCACCAGCGCCTTGACCATGGTGGCCCGGGTGCGGTCTCCCAGCAGCCCTGCCACCGCGGCGATGTCGGGACCGGCGTCGATCCTGTTCTCAACCGTCCTGGTCATGTCTCCTCGTTCCCCGCTGCGAAGCGCACGACCCCTGGCCGTCACTCGATTATGCGCCTCCGCCTTCGCCGCGGTCCTCCGGCAGGATCTGCACGCAGTCCTCGGGCAGCCCCGAGCCGGCCTGGCGCGGGACGAACCGCGTCGCGAGCCGCTCCTCGGCGCAGCATCGCTCGAGGTAGGTCACGACGCTCTTCCACTGCTCACTGCCCGGGGACGCGTGCACCGGCTCGTTGTCCGGGCCGATGACGGCCGGGCGGAAGCCGACCGCCACTGGGCCGTCGTTCGCCGAGACCCTGACCACCGCCACGCCGGTGAGCCGGGAGTCCTCGTGGAAGGGGAGCAGCGGGTAGCCCTCCTTGGGCTGGATGCGGTACTCCCCGAACCGGCGGCTCAGCGCGATCTCGTCCTCGGGGCCGGTGGCGCTCAGGTATCCGTCCTTGGCCAGCCGCTCCCGCAGCCGGGGCAGGTCGAACAGGTAGTGTCCCAGGCCGTAGAAGATGGGCTTGCCGCGGTAGAACTCGACGCCGCGCAGCATGTGGTGATGGTGGCCGAGCACGATGTCGGCGCCGGCGTCCACCGCGACGCGGGCGCAGCGCCGTTCGTGGTCGGTGAGCACGTACGGGCGGGTGAAGTCGCCCCAGTGGAAGCTGGCCACCACGACGTCCGCGCGCTCCCGCGCCGCCCGCAGGTCCTCGCGCAGCGCCGTGAGGTCCTGCGCCAGGGTCTCGGTGGTGACGCGGGGGATCAGGCCGGGCTGCCACTCGTTCGGCTCCCACGGCGTGTACCTGGTGTGCGCGCGCAGCGGCGCGAGCCCGGGCACCGCCGCCTTGGCCTCGTAGCCGTAGGGGAAGACCGAGGCGTAGGCGACGAAGGCGACGCGCAGGCCGCCGCGGTTGACCACGACCGGCCGGCGGGCCGCCGCGATGTCGGCTCCCGCCCCGACCGGCGAGACGCCGAGTTCGGCGAGAGTTGCGCAGGTGTTCAGCAGCGCGCCGTACCCGCCGTCCACACTGTGGTTGTTCGCCAGCGACACCACGTCGAACCCCGCCTCGGCCAGCGGGCGGGCGTTGACGGTCGGTGCCACGACCGGCGAGCCCGAACTCGGCGCACGCTCCCAGACGTCGCTGAACGCGCCCTCGCAGTTGCCGAATAGCACGTCGCCGCCCCGCAGGAACTCTTTGGCGGAGTGGAACGCGGTCGACGGGTCGTCGCGGTCGATGAAAACGTCCCCGACGGCGAAAATCGAGGCCTCTGTGGTCATCGTCGGCTCCTGACAATCGATTATGGATGACGTGCCGATGTGGCGGCGTGGCCGGCGCCGCCGCGGATCCACGATGCACAATAACGAGCGGTTGATTCGGTCACGGCCGAAACGTTCTCGCACGCGGCCGGCACATTGGACGTCCCCGTTGTTTTCGGCGTTCATCATTTGCTGCTTTCGGTACGGCTGAACCGTATTTGACGCCCGCCTTGTCCGGACTGTGCCATCAATAGTTAGGCCGATACCTAACGGTCGGCTTGCTAAGCTTCGCGGCGTCCTTCGATATACCGCGATCCGGGCATATCGGGCGCGGTTTCGAGAACCGGATTTCACTCGTGAGGGGACGTCATGGCCGATCGGAAAACATACCGCGGCGAGTACGACGAGGCTCTCTATTGGGAGCGGGTGGATCGTAATCTGGGATGGCTCGGTGACACCCCGGAAGAGCAGCGCAAGCGTCAGGAGAAGCTGCGCGACTCGGTGATCGGCATCGTCGGGACCGGCGGCATCGGCGGGGCGGTCGCGCTCCGGCTGGTCCGCATGGGCGCCCGCAACCTGAAGCTGGCCGATCCCGACGAGTTCGACGTGACGAACATCCAGCGGCAGATGGGGGCCGACCTGGCGACCGTCGGCCGCAACAAGGCCGAGGTGGTGGCCCAGATGGCCTTCGACCTCACGCGGGACGTCAACATCGACGTCTACCCCGAGGGGATCACCCCCGGCAGCGCGGAAGAGTTCATGGACGGCTGCGACTACGTCATGGACCAGATGGAGTTCTACCAGGTCAAGAACCGCTACGCGCTGCACAGGGCGTTCCGGGCCTCCGACCGCTGCAAGTTCATGCTCAAGATCCCCACCGTCGGCCACACGGTGATCGTCTACAAGTACACGCACGACTCGATGACCATCGAGGAGGTCTACGACATCCCCGAGGACGCCGAGTTCACCGACGACGTGGTGCGCAAGCTCGTCGAGCGCGCCATCGCGGTGATGCCGGACTACCCCGACCGGGCCGAGATCGACCGCTGGTTCCTCGACATGCGCCGCATGCCCATCTTCGGCGCCTGCCCGCCCATGGCCGAGGGCATCCTCGTCGAGCGGCTGGCCATGGAGATCATGGAGCTGCCGGGGGTGGCCCCGCTGCCCGTGCAGCCCGGCTACGCGATCTTCGACTCCAAGAACTGGACGGCCCGCATGGTGCCGGGCAAGTGGTGGGAGAGGTGAGCCTCCCCGTCCGCGTCGTCCTGATGTCGGAGGTCAACTCGAAGCTCGGGGCGCCGTTCCTGTCCATCCTGGCCGAGCATCCCCTGGTCGAGCTCGTGGGGGTGGTGACCAGCCCGCGAGGCCGGCTCTGCCCGTACTTCCTGGGTGAGGAGGACCAGGTCGACCTCGACGCCCAGGGGCGCGGATGGGGCATCCCGCCGATGCGCCCGGCGAACGTCAACGACCCCGGCAGCGTCGCCGCCATCGCGGCCCTGAAGCCCGACTACATCATCGTGGGCAACTACCAGCAGATCCTGAAGGCGGACCTGCTGGGCGTGCCCCGCATCACCTCGGTCAACTTCCACCCGAGCCCGCTGCCCAAGTACGCCGGCTGGGCGCCGTTCTTCTGGATGGCGCGCACCGGGGAGACCCGCAGCGGTGTCACGGCCATCGCCATGACCACCCAGATCGACGGGGGACCGGTCATCGCCGCCAAACCCATCATGCTCAGCGGCACCGAGACGGCCCTGGAGATCAGGGAGTCGCACACGGTGGCCAACGTGGCGCTGCTGCGCGAGCTGATCCCGCGCCTGGCCGCGGGACGGCTGCCCCTCACTCCGCAGGACCCGGGGGAGCGCACCTACTTCAGCAAACCCGGCGACCAGGACCACTGGCTCGACTTCACCCAGGACACCGAGACCATCCTGCGCACCGTCCGGGCCGGCTACCGCCGCCCGGGAGCCTACGTCCTCACCGAGGACGGCGAGGTGATGGTCGTGCTGTCCATGGAGGCGGTGGGGACGCGCTACCCCGCCTCCGTCACCCCCGGGACCGTGCGCCACGAGAACGACGATGTGTTCATCGCGGCGAAGGACGGGTGGCTGCGGCTGTGGTCGATCGAGGTGGAGGGCGAGGAGCAACTCGGCCACCTGCCGCGCTCGCACACCTCCGTCAGCACGCGGTTCGCGCCGCGCCCCTCCGCCTGACCACCCGAGACCGGGCGGCCGGCGCGCGTGCCGGTGCCAGGCGCGCCGGCACGCCCGCCGCGGGAACCGATCATCCATCCCCGAGAAATGAGTACTCATGTCTTATGGGTTTTCCGAAGCGATGGCCGCGCGCCCTGACCGGGCGCCGACACCCGGTTCGGAGGTCGGCGTCCAGCCACTGGTGGACCACACCCGGCTGGACGGCGACACCGACGAGGACCGGCGGATCCAGGCCGCGCACCGGCTGTACGAGCACCTCATCGGCCTGTGGGCGCCCGGCGTGATCGAGGCCGCCCACGACCTCGGCATGTTCGCCGAGCTGGCGAAGGGCGCGGCCTCCGCGGTCGAGGTCGCCGAGACGCTCAAGACCGACGAACGCGCCACGCGCATCATGCTGGACGCCCTGCACGCCTACGCGATGGTCGACGCCGTCGTGCCGCCGGACGGCATCACCCGCTACGTGCTCGGCGAGCGGATGCTCCCGTCCGTCCTGCCCGGCGGGGTCTACAGCCTGACCGGGAAGATGGACTACGACCGGGCGGTCGCCTGGCCGGCGTGGCGGAGCCTGGCCGAGGCCGTGCGGCACGGCTCGCGCGACGCCGCCGGTCACGACCGCGCCAACCAGATCTCCGAGGCCGACTACGAGTCGCTGGCCCTGGGCATCAACTTCTGGGCTCCGCCGATCGTCGCCCGGCTGCACGACTGGCTCGACGCCTCCGGATGGGACGCGAGCGTCCCCGCGCGGGTGCTCGACGTCGGCTGCGGCAGCGGCCTGTACGGCCAGCTCATGCTCCGCCGGCGGGAGAACTGGCATGTGACCGGCGTGGACGCGCCGCGCATCATCGAGCTGGCCCGCGCACAGGCGCGGCGGCTGGGCGTCGACGGCCGCTTCAGCGGCATGGTCGGCGACTTCTGGGCCGACGCCTGGGGCGCCGGCTTCGACCTGGTGTTCTTCGCCAACATCTTCCACCTGCAGACGCCGGAGAGCGCCGCGAAGCTCACCGCCACCGCCGCCGGCTCCCTGTCGGAGCGCGGGCTGATCTGCATCGCCGACCACATCGTGGACGACACCGGCCGGGGCGAGTCCGAGCAGGACCGGTTCGCCCGGCTCTTCGCGGCCTCGATGCTGGCGACCGGCGGCGGCGACGCCTACCGCCTGAGCCGCTACGACCGGTGGCTGGAGTCGGCGGGGCTGAGGCGGGTGGCCCTGATCGACGCGCCCATGCACCGCATCCTCATCGCCACCCGTCCGGACAACACCTTCTGACGGCGGCGGCGCCCGGGCCGACGCTCAGCCCGGCCGACGCTTGGCTCGGCCGGCCCTGAGCCCGGCCGGACGCGCGCCGAACCCTGCGTGAGACCGGTGGGTTCTTAGCCGGGCCGGAGCGTGAGCCGGGCCGGACGTGAGGGGCCGCGGCGGTCCCGTCCTCGTGGGGACGCGACCACCGCGGCCTTCTTTCCTCCCTCGCCGGTGGCGCGGCCGGTGGCCGGCCACTCTCAGCCGCGGAGCTCCAGCTCCGCCTCGATCTCCACGGGCATGTTCCACGGCAGGCCCGCGACGCCGACGGCCACCCGAGAGTGCCCGCCCACCTCGTCGCCGAAGGCGTCGAGGAGGAGCTGCGAGGCCGGGTTGAACACGGCGGGGAAGTCGATGAAGTCCGGGGAGGCGTTGACCATGCAGTTCAGGCGGCACCACGCCCCGACGCGGTCGAGGTCGCCGAGCTCCCGTTCGAGGTCGGCGAAGATGCCCAGCAGCGTGAGCCTGGCCGACTCCTGCGCGGTGGCGAGGTCGACCTCGGAGCCGACCTTGCCCGACGGCCCGGCCACCGTGCCGTCCTCGCCGATGGGGACGTGCCCGGACACCAGGACCCGTTTTCCGAGCACGCGGACGAGGCTCGGAGCGATCTTGATCTGGTTGGGGAGCTGCCAGGGCTTGGGCAGCGACCTGCCCTGGGCGGCCAAGCGGGCGCGAACTTCCTGGCTGCTGACGGCCGGGCCGTAAATATTCCGGACGTTCATGTGATCGGTTCTCTCTCTTCTTGTCGGCGGGCGAAGGGCGACGCCCGCGGCGGTCAGGCCTCGGGGGCGGGGCGCGCGGCGCCGAAACGCTCCCGCAGGGCCCGCTTGTCGACCTTCCCGACGCCGGTCCTGGGCAGTTCGGTGACGACGCGCACGGTCGGCAGCCACGACGGCGGGACCCGGCCGGCGAGGTGGGCGGCGAACTCCTCGGGGGCGGGCCGCGCGCCGTCGCCCTCACGCAGGACCACACAGGCGAGCGGGCGCTCACCCGACTCGGCGTCGGGCACCCCCACCACGGCGGCGTCGGCGACCGCCGGGTGCGCCATGAGGTGCTCCTCCAGCTCGACCGTCGAGATCCACTCGCCGTTGGCCCGGATGAGGTCCTTCATCCGGTCGACGATGCGGATGTAGCCGAGCTCGTCGATGCGGGCCGCGTCGCCGGTCCGCAGCCAGCCCTGCTGGAACTTGTCCGGCGGCGACCCGTCGCGGAAGTACTCGCGCACCACCCATGGCCCGCGCACCTGCAGCTCGCCCATGGACGCGCCGTCCCACGGCACCTCGCCCCCGGTGTCGTCGGCGATGCGCATGTCGACCATGGCCAGCGGCCTGCCCTGCGAGACCGCGTAGTAGGCGCGGGTCTCCTCCGAGGGCCGCTCCCCGGCCTCGGCGGGCGGCCGGCTGAAGCTGCCGTGCCCGCTGGTCTCGGTCATGCCGAACACCTGCACGATCGGGACGCCGACCTCCTCCTCGAAGGCGCGCGAGACCGCGCGCGGCACGGGGGAGCCGCCGCACACCATGCGCCGCAGCGAGGACAGGTCGGGCCGGTGGCGGCGCCAGTGGTCCAGCAGGCCGGTGAGGGCGGCGCCGAACCCGACCGACACCGTCGGCCTCTCGCGCTCGATCAGCTCGCACACCCCGGCCGGGGTCAGGTCGCCTCCGGGCAGCAGCAGGCCGCAGCCGTGCATGGCCGCGCTGAACGGCAACCCCACCTGGCTCAGAGAGAGGGGCACCAGGGCGAGCAGCGTGTCGCCGGACGACAGGCTCTCGGCGTCGGCGAGCCCGGCGCAGAAACTCTGCAGCACCGTGCTGCGATGGCTGAAGACCACGCCCTTCGGGCGTCCGGTGGTGCCGGTGGTGTAGCTGACGTGCGCCGCCGCGGCCTCCTCCACCTCCGGCCAGGCCTTCAGCGGGTCGGCCTCGGCCAGCAGCCGCTCGTAGCCCAGCCGCCCGCCGGCGGGCGGCTCGTCGCCGTCCCCGTCGGGCAGCACGACGACCGGGCGGCGGCGCGTGAGCCGGGACTCCGCCTCCTCCCAGGCGGGCAGCAGGCCCGCCTCGCACAGCACGAGCGTGTCGTCGGCGTGGTCGACGATGTAGGCGACGTGCTCGGCCGGCAGGTGGACGTTGACCGTGTGCAGCACCGCCCCCATCGAGGTGGCGGCGAGGTAGGCCTCCACGTGCCGGTGCGTGCCACCGGCGAAGGTCGCCACCCGGTCGCCCGGGCCGACCCCGAGCGCGGCGAGCGCCCCCGCCAGCCGGCGGGCACGGGCCACCACGTCACCCCAGGTGAGGCGGGTGACGCCGGCCCGTGACCGGGTGACCACCGGCCGCCTCGCGAACAGCCGCTCGGCGCGCGAGGTGACCATCCCGGGAATGGTGAGCGGAGATTCCATCATCCCGCTTCGCATGCGATCTTTCTCCCTGTGGGTCGAGATGTGCCCGTCACGCGACGACCGCGCGCGACGGTTCGGCCGTCTCCGGGGCGCCGTGGCGCGCCGGGACCACCAGCAGCACCGTCACCGCGGAGAGGATCATGAAGCCGGCCACGACGTACAGGCCGGCGCCGAACGAGCCCGTCCAGTCCTTCAGCAGGCCGAACAGGTGGGGGCCCAGGTAGCCGCTCGCCGCGCCGATGCAGTTGATCAGGGCGATCGCGCCCGCGGCCGCCACGCCCGTCCCCGCGACGACCCGGGCGGGCAGCTGCCAGAAGGCGACGGTGGAGCTGAGCATGCCGGTCAGCCCGAGCGCGATGCCGGCGACCAGCACGTACGGGTTGCTCGCCAGCACGCACGCGACCACGGCGACGGCGCCCAGCAGCAGAGGCACGGCGCAGTGCAGGCGCCGCTCGCCCGTCCGGTCGGAGTGGCGCGCCCACCACACGAAGCCCACCGTGGCCACGGCGAAGGGGATGGCCGTGACCAGGCCCACCTGCAGGTAGGAGAACCTCGTGCCGAAGGCCGTCTCGAGCCCCTTGATCATCTGTGGCAGGAAGTAGGTCAGCGCCCACAGCCCGAACGCCTGGCCGAACAGCACCACGCCGAGCAGCAGCACGCGCGGGTTGCGCACCGTCCGGCCCAGCGCCCCCTTCTGGTGGGGCGGCGCCTGATTCTCGGCCTCCAGCGTCCCGACCAGCCACTCGCGCTCGTCGTCGGCCAGCCAGCGGGCCTCCTGCGGGCGGCTGGTGAGCCAGAAGAACGCCCACACGCCGACGATCACCGACGGGATGCCTTCGGCCAGGAACAGCAGGCGCCATCCGGACATGCCGAACAGGCCGTCGCCGTACTGCATGATCGCCGTGGACAGCGGCGCCCCGAGCACCGACGACAGCGGGATGCCGAGCAGGAACATCGACAGCATCTGCGCCCGACGGCGGGCCGGGAACCACAGGGCGACGTAGAGCAGCAGCCCGGGGTACAGGCCCGCCTCGGCGACGCCGAGCAGCGCGCGCAGCGCGTACAGGCTGCCGGGGCCCTGGGCGAAGGCCAGGGCGGCGCTGCACAGGCCCCAGGTGACGGCGATGCGGGCGATCCAGACCCGGGCCCCGAACTTGAGCATCGCGATGTTGCTGGGCACCTCGAACAGCACGTACCCGATGAAGAAGACGCCGGCGGCCAGGCCGAACATCGACGCGGTCAGCCCGAGCTCGGCGTTCATGTCGAGCGCGGCGTAGCTCATGTTCACCCGGTCGAGGAAGTTCAGGAAATAGAGCACGATCATCAGGGGGATGAGCCTGCGGACGAGTTTGCGTACGGTCCGGGTCTCGATCTCCTCGGACCCGGCGGGTGGAACGGACATGTCGCCCTCCGGTGGCGGGTGGACTCGGTGCGGCGGGAAGCTCACGCGTCGACCGTGCGCATGATCCCCTCGGGGTAGCGCTCGCCGGACACCGAACCGGCGGGGACGGCGCTCTCGAGCAGGCCCACCTGCTCCGGCGTGAGCCGCACCTGCGCCGCGGCGACGTTCTCCCGCAGGTAGGTGACCCGCTTGGTGCCGGGGATGGGCGCGATGTGCTCGTCCTGGGCGAGCATCCAGGCCAGGGCGATCTGGGAGGGGGTCATCTCCAGCTCCGCCGCGATGCTCTGCACACGGTCCACCAGCGCGAGGTTGCGGGCGAGGTTGGCGCCCTTGAACCGGGGGTCGGTGTGCCGGTAGTCGTCCTGCGACAGCGCGCCCATGTCGCGCACGGTGCCGGTGAGGAAGCCGCGCCCGAGCGGGGAGAACGCCATCAGGCCGATGCCGTGCTCGCGGCAGGCTGGCAGCACGTCCTTCTCCACGTACCGCTCGAACAGCGAGTACTCGCTCTCCAGCGCCGTGATCGGATGGGTCGCGTGCGCGCGCAGAAGGGTGTCGGTGCTGACCTCCGACAGCCCGATGTAGCGCACCTTGCCCGCGGTGACCAGCTCGGCCATCCCGCCCACGATCTCCTCGATGGGCATCTCGCGGTCGCGGCGGTGCAGGAAGTACAGGTCGATGACGTCCACGCCGAGCCTGCGCAGCGAGGCCTCGCACGCCTCGCGGGCGTACTCGGGGCTGGAGTCCAGGACGAAACTCCCGTCGCCGGTCCAGCCCTTGATGCCGAACTTGGTGGCCACGACCGCCTGGTCGCGCCGGCCGGCGATGGCCCGGCCGACCAGCGACTCGTTGTGGCCGTTGCCGTATCCGTACATGTCCGAGGTGTCGAGCAGGGTGATGCCGAGGTCGAGCGCCGCCCGGATGGTGGCGATGGACTCCTCGTCGTCATAGGGGCCGTACGACTGCGACATTCCCATGCAGCCGAGGCCGATCGCGGACACGTCCAATTCCCCGAGCTTCCGGTGTTCCATCGGTTTCTCCTTGTGGTCCGCCGGGTGTTTCTCCGGCCGCGGCGGGACTGCGGTCCACGGAATCGGAAAACGCGGGCAGCCCTTTTACGGCGGCGCGGTCATGCCGCCGGCGCTGGGCCGTCGCGCCGATGGACGAGCAGTCTCCGCCGACGCCCGGGACGACGCCGACCACGTTATCCGAGGGATGGTTAGGTGACGGGCGAACCGTCATCGACGCCGGTCGCGCCCGCTCGCACGTCATCGGCGCGTCTCCTCGCCCGGTTGTTCCCGGCGGTGTCTGTGCTATACCGGTGAGAAATGACTAAAGGCCGGATGTGATACCGCTCCCGAATTAATGGCGAGGCCCCGTGACTTCTTTATCCCGTGATATGACGGAAAGCGTGGGCGAGCTGCGCGCCCGGCTCGGCCCCCGCCTGCTGACCGGCGAGGCCGTGCAGGCCTACCGCCACGACGCCGCCCCGCTCGCCGCGGCCGGCGTGCCCCTCGCCGTCGTGCGCGCCCGGGAGGAGGGCGACGTCCAGCAGGCCCTGCGCTGGGCGCACCGGCACCACGTCGCCGTCGTGCCCCGCGGCGGCGGGACCGGTCTGGCCGGCGGCGCCACGGCCGTCGACGGGTGCCTGGTGGTGAGCCTGGCCGGCATGGACCGCGTCGTCGAGATGCGCGCCGACGACCAGTACTGCGTGGTCCAGGCCGGCGTGATCACCGCCGACCTCGACCGCGCGGCGGCCAGGCACGGGCTGATGTACGCCCCCGACCCCTCGAGCCACGAGACCTCCACCATCGGCGGCAACCTCGCCACCAACGCCGGGGGGCTGCGGTGCGTCAAGTACGGGGTGACGCGCGACTGGACGCTCGGCCTGCGGGCGGTGCTCGCCGACGGCCGCGTGCTCGCCACCGGGCGGCGCACCGTCAAGGGCGTCGCGGGATACGACCTCACCGGCCTGCTGGTCGGCTCCGAGGGGACGCTCGGCGTCATCGTCGAGGCCACCCTGCGGCTGCGCCCCCGCCCGTCCGGCGCGCCGGTCACGGTGGTGGCGCAGTTCCCGCTGCTGGAGGCCGCCGCCACCGCCGCGCTGGAGATCACCAGGGCCGGGCTCGACCCCGGCCTGATGGAACTGCTCGACGCGGCCACTCTCGCCGCGCTGAGCGACCACACGCGCATGGACTTCGAGGACGCGGCGGCGCTGCTGCTCGTGCAGTTCGACGGCGCCGGCCGCGAGGACGCCGCCGACGCCGCCCTGGCGGTCCTCACCCGCGGCGGCGCGGGGACGGCTCTGCGGTCCGAGACCGCCTCCGAGGCCGCCGAACTCGTCGGACTGCGGCGCCTGGCCTACCCGGCGCTCGCCCGGCGCGGCGTCCCCTTCACCGAGGACGTGTGCGTGCCCCGGTCACGGCTCGCCGAGATGGTGCGCCACATCCAGGCCGTCGCCGCCGCCCACGCCTGCGAGATCGCCACCGTCGCCCACGCCGGGGACGGCAACCTGCATCCGCTGTTCGTCCTGCCGCACGGGACGACGGGAATCCCCGCCAACGTGTCGCGGGCCGCCGACGAGATCTTCGCCCGCGCGCTGGAGCTCGGCGGCACCCTGACCGGCGAGCACGGGGTCGGCCTGCTCAAACGGCGCTGGCTCGAACGGGAGATGTCGGCCGAGTGCGCGGAGGTCACCCGCGCGGTCAAGCGGGCGCTCGACCCGCACGGCATCCTCAACCCCGGCAAGGCCGTCCCCTTCCCCGCCGAAGGGAACGGGGACGACCTTCCTGGCTGAGACGACACTCCCGACGAGTGCGGGCCGTGTCACCAGGGTCGCGAGCGTTACCAGGGGAGCGGGCCGTCGGCTCCGAAGCAGCCGCCCGTCGGACCGTCCGGCGCCAGGACGGCCAGCCGCACGGCGATCGCGGCGCCGTCGGCCGCGGTGCGCGCCATACCCGAAAGGGCCGGGGCGAACGCCGTCGCGCACGGGCCCGGGTCGGCCGCGTTGACCAGCACCCCGTGCTCGCGCAGCGCGTTGGCGTACTGCACGGTCAGCGCGTTCACCGCCGTCTTGGACGGCACGTACGCCGCCGACGGAGGTCTGCGGGCGAACGGCCCCGCCGGGTCGCTCATCAGCGTCAGCGAGCCGAGGCCGCTGGTGAGGTTGACGACCCGCCCGCAGGGCGAGCGCGTCAGCAGCGGGATCATCGCCGTGGTCACCGCGATCAGGCCGAAGACGTTGGTCTCGAAGACCTCCCTGATCACATCCAGGTCGGCGTCGCACGGGTCCTGCCCGGCCACGTCGCCGAGGATGCCCGCGTTGTTCACCAGGACGTCCAGCACGCCGAACCGCTCGGCGACGTACCGGGTGACCGCGTCGATCGACGCGCGGTCGGTCACGTCGAGCGTGACCGTGCGCACGTCGGCGCCGGTCGCCGACCGCAGCGCGGCGGCGGCCTCCTCGCCCCTGCCCGGGTCGCGGGCGCCGAGCAGCACGGTCATGCCCCGTTCCGCCAGCTGGGCGGCGATCTCGCGGCCGATGCCCTGGTTGGCGCCGGTCACCAGCGCGACCTGCGGCCGGGTGCCGTTGGCCGTCATCTCCGGGTACCGCCCCGCACGGGCGCGGGCACCGCGTGGCCGCCCACGTCAGACCTGTTCCGCGGTGGGAGGGGCGGCGCCGCGCTCGGCGCGGAGCACCTCCACGACCGCGGCGATGTCGGCGCCGGAGCCGCACCGCTCCGCGGTCTCCTCGTACCGGCGCCCGACCAGCCGCGCGATCGGCAGCGACAGCCCGTGCGCGTCGGCCGCCTCGACCAGGTGCCGCACGTCCTTGGCGCCGAGCCGGGTGGAGAACCAGCCGTGGTGCTCGCCGCCGATGATGTCGTCGACGCGGTTGCGGACGGCGATCGGCACGGTCGGCCACTGGTCGAGGACCTCGCGCAGGAGCTTGGTGTCCAGCCCCGTCGCCTCCGCCGTGGCGACCACCTCGGCGACCAGGGCGACCTCCGCCATCAGGAGATAGTTGTTGAGCAGCTTGAAGGTGGTCGCGCCGCCCGGGTCCTCGCCGCAGTACCAGTGGACGTCGAAGAGGCGGCCCCACAGGGGCTCCAGCCGTTCCACCAGATGGCGCTCGCCGCCGAGCAGGCCCGAGGCCCTGCCTTCCAGGACGGTCCTCGGCGCGCCGATGATCGGCGCGGCCACGAACCGGCTCCCGGGCGCGAGGTCCGCCAGCCGTCGGGAGGTGCGCGGAGAGACGGTGCTCATGTCCACCACGATCGGCCCGTCGGTGCTGGACGCCTGCTCGGTGAGCCTCTCCATGACCTGCAGAGCGGCCTGGTCGTCGGCGAGCGACATGAGCACCGCGTCGGCGCCCCGGGCCGCCTCCGCGGGGGAGGACGCCTCCACCGCCCCGGCCGCCACCGCCTCTTCCGCCTTGCCCGGCGTGCGGTTCCACACCCGCGGCCGATGCCCTTGAGCGGCCAGCCGCACGGCCACCGCACGCCCCATGTTGCCCATTCCAAGGACAGTTATTTGCATATGTCATCCCCCTGTCGCCAATTGTCGCCGCAAGCGCTGCTCTCGCCGCGGAGACTCGCTGGAGAAGGCCGGAGATGGGGATCTGCCGGGGTGCTGAGCTGGGATGTCATTCATGTGTGATGAGGGCGGACTTCGCGCTCGTTGATTGGTGTCATGGGGGAGAGGGGTATATACACGCATAATTCCGCCCGGAGCGGGGACACGCGGCCGCATGGCCGGGTGAGGACGCGAACCGCATATATGTTTGCCGCAGGAGCGCATAATCGGGGGGCACGAATGGAAAACCGTCGACGCGGGAACAGGGCCAGCGGCCTGGCAGCCATCGGAGGAGCCGGTCTGGCGTTGCTGTGCGCCCTGCCACCGGCCGCGGCCGCGGCCGCGCCGCGGGGCGCCGACCCGGACGCGGCCGCTCTCGGCGACATCTGGCGCCGGCAGGCCGAGGCGTGGGGCAAGGGCGACGCCGACGCCTACGCCGCGATGTACACCCCGGACGCCGACCTGGTGAACATCAAGGGCGAGCACCTGCACGGCCGCTCGGTGATCGCGGCCCGCATCGGGTACTACTTCAACAACCAGCTCAGGAACACCCAGATCACGCGGCTGGCCGAGAGTGTCCGCATGGTGGCGCCCCTGACGGCGATCATCCTCAGGAAGGACTGCGTCCTGTACGCCGCCGAGAGTGTCTGCCGCCCGTCCAACCTGTCGATCAACAGCAGCGTCGCCGTCAAGCGCCAGGGCCACTGGCTGATCGAGTCCTTCCAGAACACCCTGGTCAGCCCCCAGGAGGAGCGCCAGCGCCCGTTCAGGATGACCGGCGGCCCGGCCCCCGACCACCCCTCCGTCGCGCTCGCCGCCGCCCAGCCGCCTCCCGTCGCCCCCAACGCCCCCGCCCTCGCGCCGCCCGACGCGGCCACACCAGGCCTCTCAGCCTCCGGCGCGGCCGCACCCGCCCTCGCATCGCCCGCCGCGGCCGCCGGTGACATCGCGGCCGAGCTCACCGCGTTGAGGCGGCTGTGGTTGCGCCAGGCCGACGCGTGGTCCAAGGGCGACGGCAAGGCGTACGCCGCCACCTACACCCCGGACGCCGACTTCGTGAACGTCACCGGCGAGCACCTGCGCACCAGCGCCGAGATCGGCGAGAAGTTCCAGCGCTACCTGCACGCCCAGCTCGCCCACAGCCGCATCGTCACCCTGGAGGAGAAGATCGACCTGGTCTCCCCGACGGTCGCCTTCATCATCCGCAAGGGGTGCGTGCATTTCGGCGCGGAGAACAAGTGCCGCCCCAACACCGTGTCCTACAACACGAGCGTCGTGGTCAAGAAGTCCGGCCAATGGCTGGTCAGGTCCTTCCACAACACCCTGGTCAACCAGCCCGGCCGCAAGACCACCCCGTCCCCGAGTCCCACCCGCACCTGACGGCACACCCCGCCGCCGGCATGGTCCCGGCGTCCCGACGGCCCGACGGCCCGGCGTCCCGGCGTCCCGACGGCCCGACGGCCCGACGGCCCGACGGCCCGACGGCCCGACGGCCCGACACGACGGTGGGCACCCGGGCGGAGCAGGCGAGGCGGAATCACCGAGCCGGGCGAAGCCGCTCCGCCCGGCTCGGCACGACTTCGCCTCCGTGTTCACGAAGCACGCACGGCCATCAGGCGCCCGCCCTCGACGAGGAGCGAGGCGGCGTTCAGAGGCCGGTGGCGGTCAGGACCACCGCTTCGACCGCCTCGCCGACCGCGTATGCGGCAACAGCAGAGATGACGCCCATGACGAGGGACAACAGGCATCCCCGCCCGCCGCCCAGCCGCGAAGAGGGCGGTGGCAGGTCGTCGAACGGCCGCCAGAGCGGGCGGGACTCCAGGACGAGGAACAAGATCGCCCCGACACGGCCCACCGTGAACAGCCAGAACCACGCCCAGCGGTTGCCGGCGCGCGGCCGTTCCACGGACAGCATGCCCAGCAAGGCCAGGACCCAGGCCGCGCCCACCGGCCACGACCCGTAGGGCACCGGTACGTGGAAGGGCCAGCGGGGAAGGAAGCCTCGCCCGTTCTGGGTGCCGATCCGCCGGTCCACGGGAGGCGGCCCGTACACGACGCTCAGGTCCGCGTTCAGATCGGTCTGCGAATAGCCGCTGGTGCCCGGCACGGAGAGGATCGCGCGCGACCAGAACAGCGTCCCGGACGACCACCGCAGGTCGCGCAGGACGCGCCCGGACCCTTCGGCGATGACGTAGCTCACCTCTCCCGCCCGCAGCGCCGCGCGGAACTCCCCGAGGGGGCGCAGGGGCGGGTTCCCCGAGAGGGCGGTGACGAGCGCCCCCCATGACAACACCACCAGCAGCAGCACCCGCAGCCATAACAGCACCACCACGCCCGGCTCCAGCAGAGCAGGCCTTCCCCGTTGCACGTCCACAGCACTCCCCGTCATCACCCATACGGCCGTCCCCGCCCAGGCGATCCCGTCCCGAGGCCCGTGTCGCGGTGACCCCGCCCTGGTGACCCCTTGAGGCGACCCGTTGCGGAATTGCGGGGATCCCTTGCGGTGATCTCGTCCCGACGGCGCCGCCCTGCCGACCGCGTCCTGGGCTCACTTTGCCGCCGTCCACCGACGCGAATCAAGGGCCCCGGCCACGCTCCCATGCGCGACCCCGGCCGGGAAGCGCCTCCACAGCGAAACAGGCGGCGGCCGGTCGGCGGAGGCCGCCTGCCAACGGCGCGGACGTGCGGTGATGTCGTGGTGTCGTACATCGGGTTCTGGCGCTGGCGTGTCCGGCCACGCCAGGTTACACTTATTTCAGATATTTCTCGGTGGGAGGTGGTCATGCCCCGCACAGGCGTTCTGGCCGGCGCGACCCGTGTCGAGGCGGACAGCGGCGATCGCGAGCTGCTTGCCCACCTGGAGGCGGCAGCGGCCTCGACGAAGGCGTCGCTGGTGCTACGAGAGCCCGACGGTGCCGACATCGAGTTGCCCCGGTCACTGGTGAGCCTCCTGGTGGCGGCAGCGCACGACCTGGCGAAGGGTAATGCCGTCCTCGCTTTGCCGGTCGAGACTCGGCTGACTCCGAACGAGGTCGCCGAACTGCTGGGACTGTCCCGCCCCTTCGTCGCGCGACTGCTCGACGAAGGAGAGATCCCCTCGCAACATCTGCCGGACAGCCGTCATCGTCTGGTGCGCCTCGCGGATGTCCTGGAGTTCCAGGCTCGTCGCGAACGCCGCGCGGAAGGCCGTCGCAGGATCATGGAGGTAGCCGAAGAGGCGGATCTACCCTACTGACCTCTGACCTCCCGGGGAGCATGCCGATGGTGCGGGTCTTCGTTGACACCAACGTGCTGTTCCCCTTCTCGCTGATGGACCTGATGCTCTCCCTGACCGAGGACGCGGTGCACGCCGTGGTCTGGAGCGATCACCTGCTGGAGGAGTGGGAGCGGGTCATCGTACGCGAGCAGCACCGCTCCGCGTCGGCGGCGGCCCGCATCAGCATGGCGATTCGCGAGTTCTTCGCCGACACTCGAGTGCCCGAGGAGGACTACAAGTATCTGCTGGACCGGTTGGTCGGTCCTGATCCCGGCCGCCTGCTCGTCGTACCCGAAGGCCTCTGATCAGATGGCCTGCTTGGTGGCGGGGGAGGGGCGGATGGGGAGGGTCAGGGAAGGCGAACGACCGGGGTCGCTCGGCCATCGGAAGGGTCGCGGCGATGCTCGTGGCGGTGGCCGGACCCGTGACGGCCATCCGAGCGCAGACCCGCCACGGCGGCGGACACGCGGAAGGCATCCTGCCGGTCGGCACCGACATTTCCACGGTTCACGGGGCCGCTCCCGGCCTGCAGGTTCCCGGCATCTCCTGGGATGTGGGCGCTCGCCGCGAGTGCGTCTCCAGGGAGGCTCTGTCCCTCGTTGTGATCCTCGGGTATGGCGATCGCTCACAAGGAAGGACCGGGCATGGGTGGCGAGGGCTGGCGGGCGAAGGTCCGGCGGTTCGCCGCCGTGACGCTCAGGGGAAGCTGCGTTCTGCTGCTCCATTTCGGCCGGACGGGCGCGGCGTACGTCGTCATGGCGCACGCGGAGCCGGACGACACGCCGCCGCGATGACGGCCGGCCCGGTCAGGGCGCGTGGTGCGTCCTGCCGGGCCGGTGGAGTGGCCGCGGGGTCTCAGCCCATGTGGGGGTAGCGGTGGTCGGTCGGCGGGACGAAGGTCTCCTTGATCGCGCGGGCGCTGACCCAGCGGACCAGGTTGAAGATCGAGCCGGCCTTGTCGTCGGTGCCCGAGGCGCGGGCCCCGCCGAAGGGCTGCTGGCCGACGACCGCGCCGGTGGGCTTGTCGTTGATGTAGAAGTTGCCCGCCGCGAAGCGCAGCCGCTCGGTCGCCGAGGCGATGGCGTACCGGTCCTGGGCGATGATCGAGCCGGTCAGCGCGTACGGAGACACGCTCTCCATCTGGTCCAGGACGGCGTCGAACCGGCTGTCGTCGTACACGTGCACGGCCAGGACGGGGCCGAAGTACTCCTTGACGAAGATCTCGTCGGCCGGGTCGTCGCCGACCAGGATGGTGGGCTTGACGAAGTACCCGGTGGAGTCGTCGTAGGAGCCGGTGAGCACCTCGATGCCGCCGGTCGCGCGGGCCCGGTCGATGGCCGCCTTGTTCTTGGCGAAGGCGCGGTCGTCGATGACGGCGCCCATGAACGTCGACAGGTCGGCGGCCACGTCGCCGACGGTCAGAGACTCGGCCGTCGCGACCAGGTCGTCCTTGATGGCAGACCAGACCGACCGCGGGACGTACGCCCGGGAGGCGGCCGAGCACTTCTGGCCCTGGTACTCGAACGCGCCCCGGATCAGCGCGGTGGACAGCGCGGCCGGGTCGGCGGACGGGTGGGCGAGCACGAAGTCCTTGCCGCCGGTCTCGCCGACCAGCCGCGGGTAGCTCCGGTAGCCGGCGATGTTGGCGCCGACGGTGGCCCACAGGTGCTGGAAGGTGGCCGTGGAGCCGGTGAAGTGGATGCCCGCCAGGTTCGGGTCGGTCAGCGCGACCTCGGACACGGCGGCGCCGTTGCCGGTGACCATGTTGATGACGCCCGGCGGCAGGCCCGCCTCCTCCAGCAGCCGCATGGTGAAGTGCGCGGCGAACTGCTGGGTCGGGGACGGCTTCCACACCACGACGTTGCCCATCAGGGCGGCGGAGGTCGGCAGGTTCCCGGCGATGGCCGTGAAGTTGAACGGGGTGATCGCCAGGACGAACCCCTCCAGCGGCCGGTACTCCATGCGGTTCCACACGCCCGGCGAGGAGATCGGCTGCTCCTGGTGGAGCTGGCGGGCGAAGGACACGTTGAAGCGCAGGAAGTCGATCAGCTCGCACGCCGCGTCGATCTCGGCCTGCTGCGCCGACTTGGACTGGCCGAGGATCGTGGCGGCGTTCAGCGTCGCGCGGTACGGCCCGGCCAGCAGGTCGGCGGCCTTGAGGAAGATCGCGGCCCGCTCCTCGAACGGCAGCGCCCGCCACGCCGGCGCGGCCTTCAGCGCCGCGTCGATGGCGGCGCGCACGTCGCCGGCGGAGGCGTCGGCCGTGCGGCCGAGCACGTGGGCGTGGTTGTGCGGCTGGACGACGTCGATCGAGGCGCCCGCGGCCATGCGCCGCTCGCCGCCGATCGTCATCGTCAGGTCGATCGCGGTGCCGGACAGCTCCTTCAGGCGGCTCTCCAGCACCGAGCGCTCGGCGCTGCCGGGTGCGTAGCCGTGCACCGGCTCGTTGGCCGGGACGGGGACGTTGCTGACGGCATCCATGGAAGACCTCACTTGGAGCGGAGTGAACGCAGGAAGAAGGCGACGTTGGCGGGGCGCTCGGCCAGGCGGCGCATGAAGTAGCCGTACCAGTCGTCGCCGTAGGGGACGTACACGCGGACCGTGGAGCCGGCGCGGGCCAGCGCCTCCTGCTTGTCGGTCCGGATGCCGTAGAGCATCTGGTACTCGAAGGAGTCCCGGCCGCGTCCGGCGCGGTCGGCCAGCAGCTCGGTGATGGAGATCAGCCGGTCGTCGTGCGTGGCCACCATGGGGTACCCCTTCCCCTCCATGAGGATGCGCAGGCACCGCACGTACGCCTTGTCCACGTCGGCCTTCTTCTGGTGGGCCACCGACGCCGGCTCGGCGTAGGCTCCCTTGACCAGCCGCACCCGCGAGCCCTCGCGGGACAGGTCGCGCAGGTCGCCCTCGCTGCGGAACAGGTAGGCCTGGACGGCGACGCCGGTCGCCGGGAAGTCCTCGCGCAGCTCCCGCAGGATGGACAGCGTGGAGTCGACCGTGGTGTGGTCCTCCATGTCCAGCGTGACGGTGGTCCCGGCGTCCCGCGCGGCGGCGCAGATCTCCCGGGCGTGGTCGAGCGCCATGCCGCGGTCGAGCATCTGCCCGACGGCGGACAGCTTGACCGAGACCTCGGCCCGCGTGCCGAGACCGATCGGGCGCAGCGCGTCGAGCATCGAGACGTAGGCCTTGACCGTCTCGGCGGCGGCCCGCGCGTCCCTGGTCTCCTCGCCGAGGTGGTCGAGGGTGACCGTCAGGCGGGCGTCGGTGAGGCGCTGGACGGCCGCGAGCGCTGACCCCGCGTCCTCACCCGCGACGAACCGGTCGACCACGAGCCGGGTGACCGGGAAACCGGAGACGGCGCGGCGCGCGAGCGGGCTCCGCGAGACCGCCAGAAGTACGGAACCGAGCATGTTCACCACCATAAATGCGCAGGTGAGCGGCTTCTATGGACATCCGCCACGGGCCTCGTCTACCCGCTTCATACAGATGTATGACAATGGGCGGGTGGATCTGCAGGAAATCGTGGACGACATCGCGCGCATTCTGGACGCCTCGGCGACGCTGGAGGACCGGGCCTTCCAGTTGCTCGCCTACGCGGCCCAGAGCGGCGACATCGACGCCGTCCGGCGCGAGTCCATCCTGCGCCGCCGCGCCTCCGACGAGGTGCGCGCCTACTTCGAGGGCTACGGCGTCGCCACCGCCGCCGGGCCGGTCCGCATCCCCGCCGACCGCGGCCTCGGCGTGCTGGCCCGCGTGTGCGTCCCCCTGCGCCACCGCGGGGTCACCTATGGATACCTGTGGCTGCTGGACGCCGGCGCGCTCACCGACCAGCGCCTGGACGCCGTCGCGCCGCTGGTCGCGCGGGCCGCCGCCACGCTCGCCCAGGAGGCCCGCAGCCGCCAGGACCTCGGGGTGCGCCTGCGCGATCTGCTCTCGGCCGACCCGGAGGTACGCGCCGCGGTCCCGCTGGACCTGTCCGGCCCGGTGGCGGCGGTCGCCGTCCGCACCGCCTCCGGTGTCGTCGCGCCGCTGTGGACGCTCCCGCGCGGCGTGCTCGCCGACGCCGGCGACCCGCTCACCGCCCTGCTGGCGCCCGCCGGGCAGGCGGCCGCCGTCGCCGCCCGCGTCCAGGGCATGTACGGCACGGCCGCCGGCGTGGGCGGCCCGCGCGAGGACCCCGGCGAGGCGTGGCGGAGCTGGCGGGAGGCGACCCTGGCGCTGCGCGCGGCCCAGCGGGTGCCGCGCCTGGCCCCGGTCGCCGTCTGGGCCGATCTGGGGGTGCACCGCCTGCTGGTGCGGCTGTCGCCGGCCGAGCTGGCGGACCTGGCGGCCGAGGCCGCCGCCCTGTCCGGCGAGCTCGCCGCCACCGTCGGCGCCTACCTGGACCAGGGCGGCCGGGCGCGCGAGACCGCCGCCCGGCTCGGCGTGCACCGCCAGACGCTGTACTACCGGCTGGCCAAGGCCGAGCGCGTCACCGGGCTGGACCTCGACGACGGTGAGAACCGCCTGGTCCTGCATCTCGGGCTCAAGGCCGCCGAGCTACTCGCCGGCGACCGTCAGGGCGCCCGTCAAGAAGCCCGGTAGATCTTGACCCAGTCGACGAACATCGACACCGTGCGCGGCGTCGAGGCGTTCCTGCACGGCGACCACTGGTTGCACACCACGTCGTTCTGCAGGGTCAGGTGCATCGGCTGGGCCTCGGGCACGCGCGGCCCGGTGTAGTCCCACACCTGCCTGCCGTCCAGCCAGAACGTCAGCCGGCCGGGCAGCCGGTCGACGGCCACGGTGTGCCACTGGGTGAAGTCGGCCCGCATCTGGCTCTGCGCCTGCGGGGCCTCGCCGCGGTGGACGTAGATGCCGCCGGTGCGCCGGGTCGGGTCGATCACCTCGGCGAAGTCGATCTCGGCGTACTCGCCGCGTTCGCTGCTCGGCCACAGCAGCGCGACCAGCGAGTACCCGGCGCCCGCCTCGCCGCGGAAGCGCACCTCCCACCGGCCGTAGGTCTGCGACAGGTGGGAGGCGACGCCGCCGGACAGGTCCTTGCCGCCGTAGAAGCCGCCGGTCATGCGCAGCATGCCGCCGCCGACGCTGGTCGCCTGTGCCGTGCGCGGGTTCACCTTGGCGTCGGGGGAGTGGTACACCTCCCAGGTGCCGCGGTCGATCTGGGTGCCGTCGAAGTTCTCCACCAGCACCGGGGCGCCCCACCGGGGGTCGGTGCCGGACGTGGCGCGCTGCCCCGCCGTGGGCGCCGCGCTCGTGGCGACCGGGGGCGGCACGGTGCTGGAGGCGGTCGGCGGCCCGCCCGGCCGTGCCCCCGGGGACGTGCCCGGCGGCACGTCCAAGGGAGCGCCCGGGCCCGGCGGCCGGTACGACGGGCCGCCGCGCGGCCCGTACCGGTGGTCGTAGACCGGGGGAGGCGGGTAGCCGGGCGCGCCCAGGGGAGCTCCCGAGGAGCCGCCCGGGGAGGCGGCGCGCGGCACCCGGCTGGTCACCGGGCCGGCGTGCGGAGGGAAGCTCCGGTCGCCGGCCGAGGGGGACGCGCCGGCGTGGACGGGCGGACGCCCGTCGCCGGGGCGCCGCCCGTGCGGGCCGTCGTGGCCGGGGCCAGGACAGAGGGTCAACGTCGTCGCCGCTACGATCATGTATGCGCTACGAATCGACATGCGCCCATGAAAGCAAGCATCGTCCCCTGATCACAGGGTTATAGCGATTTGGCGTTCCCGGTCGGACGCACCGCTTCACCAATCTGGTCGTTAGCCGCACACTTGGCGTTGTGTCCGACTACGAGGTACTTGTCCTGGGTTCCGGACCCGGCGGCCAGAAGGCGGCCATCGCGGCCGCCAAGCTCGAACGCCGCGTCGCGATCGTCGAGCGGCGCAGCATGATCGGCGGCGTGTGCATCAACACCGGCACGATCCCCTCCAAGACCATGCGCGAAGCCGTTCTCTACCTGACCGGCCTCAACCAACGAGAGATGTACGGCCAGAGTTACCGCCTGAAGGAAGACGTCACGGTGGCCGACCTGACCATGCGCACCGCCCATGTGGTGGGGCGCGAGATCGACGTCATCAGGAGCCAGCTGTCGCGCAACCGCGTGACGCTGCTGCTCGGCTCGGGCCGCTTCCTCGACCCGCACACGGTCGAGGTGGCCGACGAGCACGGCAGGGGCACCAAGATCACGGCCGACAACATCATCATCGCGACCGGCACCCGGCCCGCCCGCCCGGACAGCGTGGAGTTCGACGACCGCACGATCATCGACTCCGACGGCATGATCCAGCTCGACAAGGTGCCCGACTCGATGGTCGTCGTCGGCGCCGGGGTGATCGGCATCGAGTACGCCTCGATGTTCGCCGCCCTCGGCACCAAGGTCACCGTGGTCGAGCGGCGCGAGCGCATGCTGGAGTTCTGCGACCTTGAGGTGGTCGAGGCGCTGAAGTACCACCTGCGCGACCTCGCGGTCACCTTCCGGTTCGGCGAGACGGTGGCCGCCGTCGAACGGCGGGCGCGCGGCTGCGTCACCGTCCTGGAGAGCGGCAAGAAGATCCCCGCGGACACCGTCATGTACTCGGCCGGCCGGCACGGCGTCACCGAGGCGCTGAACCTGGAGGCCGCCGGGCTCACGGCCGACGCCCGGGGCCGCATCGCGGTGGACCAGGACTACCGCACACCTGTGCCGCACATCTACGCGGTCGGCGACGTCATCGGCTTCCCCTCGCTCGCGGCCACCTCGATGGAGCAGGGACGCATCGCCGCCCACCACGCCTGCGGCGAGCCGCTGAAGGGCATGTCGGACCTGCAGCCGATCGGCATCTACACCATCCCCGAGATCAGCTACATCGGCCGGACCGAGGACGAGCTCACCAAGGCACTGGTGCCCTTCGAGGTCGGGATCTCGCGGTACCGGGAGCTGGCCCGCGGGCAGATCATCGGCGACACCTACGGCATGCTCAAGCTCCTGGTCTCGCCCGACGACCACGCCCTGCTCGGGGTGCACGTCTTCGGCACCGGCGCGACCGAGCTGCTCCACATCGGGCAGGCCGTCATGGGCTGCGGCGGCACGGTGGACTACCTGGTGGACGCGGTCTTCAACTATCCGACCCTCGCCGAGTCCTACAAGGTCGCCGCCCTCGACGCCATGAACAAGATCCGCAGGATGGCCCGCTTCGCCGACTGAGATCCGCCGGCCGAGACCCCGCGCCGAAGGCCGTTCCGCCCCGCCCGGGGTGGAACGGCGAAAGCCCGTGCCGAGGGAGGTGGCACGGGCTTTCGTCCCTCCGCGCGAACCGGTCGCTTTCGAACAGTGAATGTTTCAGCGGACCGTGGACCGCGTGGCCGGCCGGAGGGTCGTTCCCGGCCCGGGGTGCGCCTGCCGGTCGCGGGTGCGGATTCCGGCTCGTCGCCGGGCGCGCGGTCTCCCGCGGGCCGCGGGCTCCGCGATCGCGGAGCGGGCCGCCGGCGGAGCGCGCCGTCGATACGTCCCGCCCCGCACCGGCGTTTGAGCCCGGACGAAACCCGCGGGCGTTGACCGCCGGTCCGGGAAGGTGCTGAATTCGCTTTGCTCGAAGTCGGCGCTACATGAAGGGATGTCCATGATTGCTGGGAATCCGGTCCGGCGGGTGCTGGCGCTCGGCTCGACGCTGGTGGCGATCGGCGCGTTGGGCGTGGTGGCGTCGCCGCCCGCCGCCGCCGATGGCATCGTTCTGCAGGCCACGGTGGACTGCCTCAACAACGACTACTACGGGGACACCAGAGACTGGTATCCAACGATCACGGCGCTGCCCTACAGCTCCATGACCGCGATCCCGGCCACACACGCGTGGCAGTACACCGTGACTCTGCCCGCCGGCAGCACCTCCGCGGCGAGCGTCCCCGCGACGTGCAGCAGCGGGCACCAGTACGGCGACTACGCGGGGTCGGTCGGCTCCGTCAGCATCCCCGCGGGCACGACCACCGTGACCGCCACCTGGGGGTGCTATGCCGCCCCCGTGTACCCCGGTCCGTGGCTCACCACCTGCAGCCCGCAGTCGGTGACGTACAGCTGACCGTTCGTCCCCGCGTCCTGAGAGAACCGACGAGCCCGCGCCACCACCGGTGGCGCGGGCTCGAGGAGTGTGGAGGGAGCCGGCTCAGGCGGCCTCGGCCTCTTCGGCGTCGGCCTCGGCGGGCAGCGCGACACCGGTGACGGTGTCGTACACCCGCACCAGCTCGCGGCTGATGCGCTCCATCGAGTAGCGCGAGCCGGCGCGGTCGGCGCCGGCGAACCCGAGGGCGGTGCGCCGGGTCAGGTCGCCCAGCAGCAGGCGGGTGCGGCGAGCGATCGGGGCGGGGTCGTTCGGGCGCACCAGCAGGCCGGTCACCCCGTCCACCACCGAGTCCAGGTGGGCGCCGACGGCCGAGGCGACGACCGGGACGCCGCAGGCCATGGCCTCCAGGGCCACCTTGCCGTTGGGGACGGCGACCGGCAGCGAGAGCACGACGTCGGCGCTGCGCATCAGCTTGGCGATCGAGTTGTGCGGCACGTGCCCGAGCAGGGTCACGCGGTCCTCGACTCCGACCTCCTTGGCCAGCAGGCGCAGCCGCTCGAGGTCGGTCTCGGTGTCGGGGGCCCCGGCGACCGGGCCGCCCGCGATCAGCAGCTCGGCGCCCGGGATGCCGTCGAGCGCCCGGATCGCGGTGTGGGCGCCGCCGCCCTGGGTGATGTGGCCGACGTGGACGAGGCGGGGGCGCTCGCCACGCGACAGGGACGGGCCCTGGCGGCGGAACCGCTCGGTGTCGACGCCGTGCGGGACGACCGCGATGTTCTTGCGCGGCACGCCGAGCCGGATGAGCTCCTCGCCCTCACTCCCGCAGGAGGCGATGACCGCGTCGGCGCGGCGGCCGATCGCCCGCTCCAGCCGCACCCGCGCGGCCTGCCCGGCGCCGCCGGGACGGATGCGCGAGGAGCCGAGCTGGTGGAAGGTCTGCACGATCGGGATGTCCATGCCGTCGGCCGCGGCCACCGCGGCCAGGCCGCCGGTCCAGGAGTGGGCGTGGACCACGTCCGGGCTCTCCTTGGTCCAGCGCCGCCGCAGCTCTTCGCTGAACTCCGCGATGTGCGGCATGAGGTCGCTCTCCGGCAGCGGCTGCGCGGGGCCCGCGTCGATGTACTCGATCGTCACACCGGTGGCCACCTTCACCCGCGGCTTGCGGTCGGGAGCGTTGCGGCGGGTGTAAATCGTGACGCGGTGGGAACTGCTGAGTTCGCGGGCGATGGCCGGAATGTCGGCGGGAAGCACGTGCACGGAGACGATGGCGATGTTCACTGGGGCACACCTCAGGGATGCCGGGTCGCACAGGACCCGAATGGCGTACTGAGTTGTGCCTGCGTCTTAGGCACGGAATCTGTGTCTAAGCTTACCGGCGTCTGGAACTCGACAAACCCCTCAGGGCAAAAAATCTTAGAAAAACCTTGTTGCCCTGGTTGCAGGAGAAACGTCCCCGTACGTGCGGACGGTGTCCGCGCAGGTCAGCGCGTGCGGCGCATGGCCAGGATGGTCGCCTCGTCGAGGATCTGACCGCCGCAGAAGGCCCGCTGGTCCTCCTCGACGGCCTTCACCACCGCCGCTCCCGGCTGGCCCGTGCACCGCGCGAGCACCTCGGTGAGCCGGCTCTCGCCGTACGCCAGCTCCTCCTGACCCGACCTGCCCCGCGAGCCGGCCAGCCCGTCGGAGTACAGCACCAGCGTCTCGCCCAGGGCCAGCGCGACCTCCTCGACCGGGACGGCCACGCCGGTCTCGATGCCGAGCGGCATGCCGCCCCCGGAGGTGTAGCGCACCCCGCCGTCGTTCTTCAGGACCGCGGGCGGATGGTTGCCGGCCGAGGCGAGCCTGACCCGCCCGCCACGCCTGCCCGGGGTGACGAACCCGGCGGCGACCATGACGAACATGCCGGTGTCCTGCGCCACCAGGGCGTCGTTCAGCCGGGCGACCACCGTCCCCGGGTCGTCCTCCCACACGCTGAGCGTGCGCAGGCCGCCGCGCACCATCGCGGTGACCGACGCGGCCTCCTCGCCCTGCCCGACGACGCCGCCGACGGCGAAGCCCCAGCCGTCCTTGACCGGGAACACGTCGTAGAACTCCCCGCCGATCGCCCTCGGCCCCGCGCCGGTGTGGTACGACGCGGCCACGTCGTAGCCGGGGACGTCGGGCAGCGTGCGCGGCAGCACGCCGGTCTGCAGGGTGTCGGCCGCCTGCGCGCTGCCCTGGAAGACGCGCTGGGCACGCAACGCCAGCCCGATGTGCGCGCCGGCGTCCTCCATGAGCGCCAGGTCGGCCAGGCCGAACGGCGGCCGCTCGCGCATCCGCAGCAGCGTGATGACGCCGTGCACCTCCTCTCCGGCCAGGATGGGGACGCTCAGCACCGAACCCGCCCGGGTGGCGTGCAGGACGGAGGAGCCGTCCGGCAGCGCGCCGAACACGGTGTCGTCCTCGACCATCTCGTGCACCACGCCGCCACCGCTCGCCAGCACGTGCGCGACCAGCGCCGCCCCCGAGGGGTCCATGCGCTCCAGCGTCTGCACCAGGCGGGCGACGGGCTGGTTGGCCGGCCCGATGACCAGGGAGCGCTGCGGCGCGCCCTCGCGCACGACGTCGGCGAAGACCCAGTCGGCGGTGTGCGAGGCGAGCAGCCGGCCGGC
Source organism: Sphaerisporangium sp. NPDC005288 (assembly GCF_040607475.1). Taxonomy (NCBI): domain Bacteria; kingdom Bacillati; phylum Actinomycetota; class Actinomycetes; order Streptosporangiales; family Streptosporangiaceae; genus Sphaerisporangium; species Sphaerisporangium sp. NPDC005288. Next base: position 189,526 of record NZ_JBEXGT010000006.1, read on the forward strand.
GCGGATGAGCGCGACCGGCTCGCTGAGGCTCTCCTCGTCAAGCAGCAGGCGGGTGAGCCGCGACATCAGCTCCTGGCGGCGCGCGGCGGCCATGATGAAGGACTCTTCGGGCGACTGCTCCGGCTCCGGCGCGACCTGGCCGGCCTCGGGCGCGCGCACCTCGACCGGCAGCGCCACCGCGGCGATCATCTCCTGCGGCTCGCCGGCCATGCGCAGCTGGGTCAGGACCAGCCGCACGTTGTGCGCGCGTCCCTGGTGGGCCAGCCGGGTCGGGAAGGCCGCCGTCTCGCCGGTGTGCAGCACCGAGGTCAGATGGGAGCGGAACGCCGCCCGGCGCGAGACGTCCACCAGCAGCGGGAAGGCCCGGCCGGTCAGGTAGCCGTCCGGGCTGCCCAGCAGGCGGGACGCCTCGGCGTTCACCCGCCGCACCGTGCCCGTCGTGTCCAGGATGATCACCGGGACGGGAAGGGTGCGGTAGACCGTCCGCAGAAGCTTCAACTCGCGGTTGGAGCTGCTCTCTTTGCCGCCCGACCTGCGCCTGGTCTTGCCCAGCTCGCCGATCGAGGCCCGCAGCAGGTCGCGGGCCGTGTCCAGTTCGACCAGCGCGGCGTCCAGGGTCGGGCCGGGGTCGCCGGGGTAGGCCGAGCGGGCGTCCCGGAGCGAGGAGATGCGGGCCGTCAGGCCGCTCAGCGCCTGCTCCAGTGCGGGAAGATCAGTGGGGTCGGTCAAGTTGCGTCCTTCGGATGGCGGCGGGGAGCGTGGGGTCCCCCTGCTAGACCGTACGCCAAGGAGACGCCCGTCATCGATGAGCACCTCCCGGCGGGAATTAACCTGGCTCTGAAGGGAAGCGGAAGGCCTGTATGGAGACGATGCGCATGTTCAGTCCGGCCCTCGCCCGGGACCTCGCGGCCCTTGGCCGCGTCAACGAGGGCACCTCCATGGAGAGCGTCCTCAGCGGCGTGACCAGGGCCGTCGCCGTCGGGGTGCCGGGGTGCGCGGGCGGCACCGTGGAGTTGCGGCGCGACGAGCGCCTGATGCTGTCGGCCTCGCACAGCGACCTCATCGCCCTGGTCGACCGCGAGAGCGCCCTGCGGGAGGGGCCGTCGGTCGAGGCGGTGGCGACGGGCAGGAACGTCCTGATCCCCGACGTGCTGCAGGAGACCCGCTGGCCCCGGTACGCCGCGACGGCCGTCAAGCACGGGGTGCGCTCGTCGCTGGTGCTGCCCATCTCGGTGGACGGCGCGACGCTGGTGCTCGGCCTGTACGCCACGCGGCCGGGGGCCCTGGCCGGCGGCTCGGCCGACCCGCTGGCCGCCCTGCTCACCGAGCAGCTCACCGTGGCCCTGGCCAACGTGTCGGACTACGACGAGGTGCTCACCGACGCCGCCCAGATGCAGGAGGCGCTCGCGGGGCGCGCGGTCATCGACCAGGCCAAGGGCATCATCATGCACGCGAGCGGCTGCTCGGCCGAGGCTGCCTTCGACGAGCTGCGCCGGCTCTCGCAGCACCACCAGGTGAAGGTGGCCGACCTTGCCCGCCTGCTGGTCAGCGAGCACCAGAGCAAGCATGGCGGCGCCCTGCCGTCCTGACCGCGTTCTTGTGACTTCTCATGCTTCGAGGCACTTTAGCGCCATATATCTGCTCGAAGCGGGGCGATCGGTCACTCCTTGAACGCGGCGAGCGCCTCCTCGGTGGTGTCGTACAGCGGCAGCCGCTGCGCCAGGCCGGTCACCCACATCACCTTGGAGTTGGAATATTGCACCCCCACCAGGGCGAAGTGTCCCTTCGCCGCCATGGTGCGCTGCCAGTGATGGACGATCAGCCCGAGCGCCCGGGAGTCCATGAAGGTCACGCCGGCCAGGTCGAGCACCAGGTCGGGGCCGTGGTCGTCGGCGATCTGCGCCAGCCGGTCGGTGAACCGGTCGCGCGTCGTCGCGTCGAGGATGCCGCTGACCCGCACCACCGGCACATCGTCCGTGAGCTCGGACGTAAGGGTCAGAGCGGAATTCGCCCTGTCTGGAACGGTCACCACGCGCCTCCAAGCCGCTTCCCTGGCGCATGGCGCCAACCCCATCGGGGGTCAATCGCAACATTACTGTTGCCTGGGGGGTAGCAATACTCTTGATTTTTGGGGAATACTGGAGCCGAGGTCCAGCAGAGGGCCTCGTCTCGACAGTAGTACGCGAGGCGATGTCGGCTCTGCATGGGCATTGTCGGTTCCGCCTCGCTTGCAAGGCATACGAGGGAGCAGCAATGGCTGCCGAGAACCACACCTTCTCCCAGACCGACGTCACCGCCGAGGACCTGCTGCGCGAGCTGCACGAGCCGGGCACGACGCACGACCGGCAGGCGCGGCTGCGAGAGATGATCGTGGAGATGCACCTCCCGATGGCCCGCGAGATCTCGCGGCGCTACCTCCACAGGGGCGAGCCCATGGAGGACCTGCTCCAGGCCGCGTACGTCGGCCTCATGAAGGCGATCAACGGATTCGACGCCGAGCTCGGACATAGCTTCAGAGGCTATGCCATGGTGACCATGACCGGCGAAGTGAAGCGCCACTTCCGCGACCGCACCTGGGCCGTACGCGTGCCGCGCCTGTACCAGGAGCGGCGCTCGGAGCTCAACCGCCTGGTCGCCGACTTCACCCAGGAGCTCGGCCGGTTCCCCACCGTCGCCGAGCTGGCCAAGAGGATGGGCATCTCCGAGGAGGACATGCTCCTCACGATGGACGCCTCCGCCGCCTACAGCACCCTGTCGCTGGACGCCCCGATGGGCGCCGACGACGACGCGGCCGCGCTCGGCGACCTCATCCCCGACGAGGACGACGAGCTGGCGACGCTGGTCGACCGCGAGGCCATCAAGCCTCTGATCGACCAGCTCCCCGAGCGGGAGCGCAACATCCTCCTGCTGCGCTACTACGGCAACATGACCCAGGCGGAGATCGCGGCGGAGTTCGGCATCTCGCAGATGCACGTCTCGCGCATCCTGCGCAAGGTGCTCGACCAGCTCCGCTCGCAACTGGTGGCCGCGGGCTGATTAAGCCGCCCTTCCTGGGGCACTGAAGGGCGGAACAGTAGTCGCGTGGAGGGGGCACTTCCCTTACGGGCCGATATCCCGGGGTATCTTCGTCGATGTAATCGGCCCCGAGCAGGGTGACCTTTCCATAGCTGATCGCTTCTGGAGGCGGTTATCGGGTGAACGAGGACGAAGTCCCTCCTCCCCGCTTCCTCTCGGACGGGGGCGGCCCAATGCCGCTCCCGTCCGGCGTGGTGGTCAAGGAACTGACCTTCAGTGTCGGAGACCTGCCCGAGGTGCGGGACTTCGCCGCCCTTCAGGCGCGCCGCGTGGGGATGCGCCACGACTCCATCGGCGACTACCTGGTGGCCGTCAACGAGGTGGCGACCAACGCCGTCACCCACGGGGCGGCCAAGGCGCGGATGCGGGTCTGGTGCGACGGCGGAGACCTGCTCGTCGGCGTGCACGACGACGGGCACTGGGTCCCCGACGAACCGCCCGGAATGATCGCCCCGCACGACTACTCCACCAGCGGCATGGGCCTGTGGGTCGCCCGGCGGCTCACCAAGGAGCTCGTCCTGCGAACCGGGCAAAACGGCACAGAACTAATAATGCGCTTCAAACTGCCGTAAATCCCCATGTAGTCCTTGAGGGTCCGGGGTACGTCCCCGGCTATGACCCTGCGAATCCCGAACGTGCTGGTCGTGGGCGGCGGCGCCGTCGGCATGCTCGCCGCCCGCCGCCTGGAGAAGCGGCTCCACCGCGGCGAGGCCCGCGTCACCGTGGCCGACCTCGACTCCTACATGACCTACCAGCCGTTCCTCGCCGAGGCCGCCGCGGGGAGCGTCGAACCCCGGCACGTCGTCGTCTTCCTGCGCCGGGTGCTGCCCCGCTGCCAGATCCTCAGCGGCAGGATCAGCCGGGTCGAACTGGCCTCGCGCACCGCCCGCTTCCACCCCCACGAAGGGCCGGAACGCGTGCTCGAGTACGACTACCTGGTGTTCGCCCCCGGATCGGTCTCCCGCACGCTGCCCATCCCCGGGCTCGCCGAGTGGGGCATCGGCTTCAAGACCCTCGAAGAGGCCATCCACCTGCGCAACCACGTCCTCGCCCAGCTCGACCTGGCCGACTCCACCACCGACGAGCGCGTGCGCAGGCGCGCCCTGACGTTCGTGTTCGTCGGCGGCGGCTACGCCGGCGTCGAGGCCCTGGCCGAACTGGAGGACATGGCCGCCGACGCCTGCCGCTACTTCGCCCACGTCAGCCCCTCGGACATGCAATGGATCCTCGTCGAGGCGTCCGGGAAGATCCTGCCGGAGATCGGCGTCGAGATGGGGAAGTGGACCGCATCCCAGCTGCGCACGCGCGGCATCGAGGTGCGCACCGGCACCCGGCTGGAGTCCGCGGTGGACCGCCACATCATGCTCAGCGACGGCGACGCCTTCGACGCCGACACCCTGGTCTGGACGGCGGGCGTCAAGCCCAACCCGCTCACCGCCGCCTCCGACCTGCCCCTCGACGAGCACGGCCGGGTCAAGGTCGACGCGGGACTGCTCGTCGACGGCACCCGGTTCGCCTTCGCCGCCGGCGACTGCGCCGCCGTCCCCGACCTCACCCGGCCCGGGCGGACCACCCCGCCCAACGCCCAGCACGCCACCCGCCAGGCCGTCCGGCTCGCCGACAACCTGATCGCCACCCTGCGGGGCGAGCCGCGCCGCCCGTACCGGCACCGCAGCGCCGGATCGGTCGCCAGCCTCGGCATGTACCAGGGCGTCGCCAACGTCTACGGGCACCGGATGCGCGGCTTCCCCGCCTGGTTCCTGCACCGGACCTACCACCTCAGCAAGATCCCGACGATGAACAAGAAGGCCCGCATCCTGATGGACTGGACTCTCAGCCTGCTGTTCGCCCGCGAGATCGTCTCCCTCGGCGCCATGCAGGACCCCCGCCAGGAGTTCGAACTGGCCGCCCGCACCGCCCACCGCCCCGTCCCCGCCCGCTCCCCGGCCGCCTCCGGCGCCCGCGAGTGACCCTTGGCGACGCGGCGCGGGAGGAGGGTGGGCCGTACGGCGCGCAGGGGGTGCTCTGGGGGAGGGGGCGAGGTTCCGCCGCGCGCGTCCCGGAGACGCGGAAGGGCGCCGCCCGTGACGGACGGCGCCCTTCCTCCTTCACCGCGTGCCCCGAGGCCCGGAGGGGACGCGCGGTGGGGTCCTCAGCCGTTCGGGGGAGCGCCGCTGATCTCCGACAGCGGTGACGACGGCCGGTTCTCCAGCGCCATGTCCCCCAGGGACACGATGCCGACCGGCCGGCCGTCCACGACCACCGGCAGCCTGCGGACGGCCCTTTCCCGCATCAGCCGGATGACGTCCTCGACGTCCTGGTCCGGCCGGGCGGTCACCAGGTCGGAGGTGCACAGGGCACCCAGGGGAGTCGAATCGGCGTCCCTGGCCTCGGCGACGGCGCGCACGACGATGTCCCGGTCGGTGACCAGGCCGCACAGCCGGTCGTCCCTGGTCACCAGCACGTCCCCGATCGCCTGGTCGCGCATCAGGCGCGCCGCCTTGGACACCGGAGCGTCCGCCGGCAGGCAGACCGGCCGATGCGTCATGACGTCCCGCACCTTCTGGCTCATCATCGGCACCCCATCTCCGCCCTCGAGTCGCCGTGCCGTCAGCGGCGGGTGCGCCGGTAGCCGCGCCACGGGGCGCCGCCGCCCATGCTGGCCGTGCCGATGCCGCCCTGGTGCAGGGCGAGCAGGCACAGGCCCAGCGCGATCAGCGCCGTGGTGGAGATGCCGATGCTCGTGCCGAGCAGGCTGAACAGGAAAGCGATGCCGAAGACGATCGCCGCGACGATGGCAAGCATCGGATTACCTCACTTCGTGTCGGCCGGGCCACCGCTGCGCGGGGCGCCGGAGTAAGAGAGCCCCACCAGGTCCTGGAGGAGCGAACGGTAGTCGCGCAGAGCGAGCCGGAGCCGCTCGGTGTCGTTCTGGTCGCCGTCCTTCCACTGGTCGACCAGGGCCTGCTTACGGGAGGTGATCGCGGCGACGGCCTCGTCGACCAGCCCGTCGGCTCGCTCGACGGCTTCCCGGGGGTCGTCGACGAAGCTCACCTGGACCTCGCGCCACCGCCGCTCGAAGTCCTCGGCCCCGAACCTGCGGTCGCTCCCCCCGGTGCCACCGGAGACGGCCGTCCCCGCGGCCGCGGTGCCCACCTCGCCGGCCGTGGTCCCGACGCCGGCCACGGAGTCCAGCCCGGTCGTGGTGCCGGTGCCGTAGGGGACTCCGGCGTGCGTCTCGCCGGACCGCTCGTCCAGGTCGTCCCTGGCGCTCACCGGCTCGGGCTCCACCTGGGGTACGGCCGACAGCTCGGCGTCATCCGCCCGGGTCGGGTAGTCGGCCTCCTCCGGGTAGACCATCAGGTCCCGCTCGGGGGTCGTCTGTCCCACCGGCGTCGCCCGCCCGCCAGCGGCGGCCTGCTCGTCCGAGGCGTCCTCCGACCGGGCGTCGCCCAGGCCGGGGGAGTGGTGGGCCGGATCCGGGTCACCCGCCGCGCCGGTGCTCAGCCCGGACGCGCGGTCGGCGCGGTCGGCGGAGTCGGTGGAGTCGGTGGAGTCGTCGTCGTCCCGCCCGGTCAGGTCGTCCGACCCCCGGTCGACCGCGTGGCGCTGATCGGCCTCGTCCAGCCGGTCGTGCTCGTCCCGCACGCCCGGTCCGTCGTGGTCGTCCGTCGTGCCGAACCCGTCGTGGTCGTTTCGCGTGCCGTGGTCGTCGTGCACGTCCAGCCCGTCGTGGTCGTTACGCGTGTCGTGGTCGTTCCGCACGTTCAGCCCATCGTCGTTTCGGGCGTGGGACACGTTCACGTCGTTCCGCACGCCGAGTCCGTCATTGTCGTGCCGGTCGTCGTCGGGGTCGTCGTCCTCGTCCAGCCCGCGCTCGCCGGCCCCGCCGGCGTCGCCCGCCCAGTTGGGCCGGGAGGGGTCGTAGACGGTGCGGATGTCATCGACGGCGGAACCGGAGGCGTCGCCGTTCTCGGGCCGGTCGGAGTCCGGGTCGTGCACCGATCCGGGCGTGGTGTCGCGGCGGTACGGTTCCATCGGTCAGCTCCCCTGGGCGTTGCGGTAGGTCCGGCCGCCGGCGACTCGGGTGCCGGTCTCGGAGGAGGCGTGACCGCCCGGCTCCTGGCCGCCGTACTGCCGTCGGTCCTGCTCACGGCGCTCGAACTGCTGCCGGTCGAGCTCCGCGTCGCCGAACCCGGCGCCGTTGCGCCGCTGCCCGTCGTGCCCGCCGGAGTCCGTTCCCGTCTCGCCGTCCGCCCGCCGCCCGGCGGCGTCGCCCTCGTACGCCTGCCGCTCGCCGTGAGCGGTCTCGGCCTCGCGAGCCGTCTCGACGTCGCGGCGCTCCTCGCGCGCCTCCTCGTACCGGCGACGCTCGTCGCGCGGGTCCTCGGCCTCGCGCCGCTCGGCGCCGATGTCCGCCGCGTCCTCCAGCAGTTCCTGGAACAGCGCGCGGTAGTGCACCATCGCCTGCCGCAGCTCCTCGGTCGAGGCCTCCCGGCGGGCGGCGCGGCTGCTGATCTCGTGAGCCTTGCGGTAGTGGTCCAGGGTCTGGCCATGGGCGACCGACAGGTCGGAGATCTGCTGCTCGAAGCCCTCGGTCGGGTAACCCCGGTCGGCCATGACCGAGGTGACCAGGTGATCCGCCTCGGTCACCGCGAAACCGGGAGCGTCCACGAACCGCTCCTGAACCTCGGTCCACTTCTTGGAGTAGGACGACCGGCTCTCCGCGGACAGCGGCCGGATGTCCAGCTTGGCGTGACGCTGCTCCCTCTCGAGCAGTTCCTGCTCCGCCTCACGGCGATTCTCGCGTTCACGCACGGTGCGCTCGTACTCGGGTCCGAAGCGTTCTTGGAGTCGACGCCTGCGCTGCTGCTGCGCCACGAGGTAGCCGACGGCCAGGATCGCCACCACCGCGGCTACAACGACGGCCACCCAGGTGATGGTCATGTCTGCCTCCGGTTATGTCTGCCTTTGTAACCCCCCGACTGCCCGAGAAGACGATGCCAAAACGACACGATCCCCCGGTTTTCCTCGACGTCCGCTCCAGTGCCACGACCCGCTCGAGCGCCGGTCAACGACCCCCCTCGCCGACACGGGGAATCTCCCCGCCGAACCCCCGGCGGGCCACCGCCCAGGACCCCATTCGCCCGAACCGTCCCGGATCGCCCAACTGCCGGTCAGGACCCGTTCTGCGGCGGTTCCTCCTGTTCCCCTTCCCCTTCGCCGAGGACGGCCAGTGCGCCCTTGAGCACCGACTCCACGTGCGATTCGCCGGCCACCGGCGTCTCGAAGAACCCCTCCTCCGGGTCGTAGGAGATGTCCAGGCCGCTGTCCACGAGCCTGTGAGCCCAGCGCAGAGCCGTGTTGACCTTCATGCGAGGGACCTCGCCCCCCTGGGCCACCGCCGACAGGTTCCTCAGGTTGGTGGCCGGCCCGGTCTGGTTGTGGGCGCGGTTCAGCTTCCACGGAATGGCCGCGCTGTGGTCGAGCATCGGCTTGGCCAGCCCGGCCGCCCGCTTGGCCTGCAGAATCCCCGACTCGGTCACCCCGAAGTGCGCGGCCAGTCGCGCGTTGGACCATCCGCCGGCGACCAGCCGCCCCAGCTCATCCCGATCGATATGAGCCTTCCGCCCCATATGCCCATCCCGCCTTCAGTCGGCTCCACCGCTTCATCGCGCCACGAGCTCCGAAGATCGATCATCGGCCATCCCGCGACGCTCGCAGCTAAGACGCGCGACCAGTGGGACAGGAGTGCCCGCCCGCCAGGCTCACCCGTACGCAGGACTGCTCGATCTGCGCTAAGGTTGTTCTTGCTCGCCACGGCGGGCAACGGGACGTAGCGCAGCTTGGTAGCGCACTTGACTGGGGGTCAAGGGGTCGCAGGTTCAAATCCTGTCGTCCCGACCAGGTACCGCCTGGTTGGCAAGGGTGTCACGAGATCACGTGACATCCTTCCTCGTTTCTGAGTGACTAACTGGGTGACTAGGTATTGAAGAGTGATTGATCGCCCGGGCGCCGCACCCAGTAGCACTGGCGAATTGGCTTCCATGGACGGCCTCTGTAACGGCCCTCTCACTGTGTCCGACGATGATCTCGTGAGGACTTTCTGACCTCTTCAAGGCGGCCCGGACCGTGCCGCACGCGCCGCCGTCACGGCGCACGCCGCCTCCCGCTTCGCTCCGGGCGGCGACGCGCAAAACGCCGGACGGTTGGCGCGGACGAGTGGACGGGCCGCCGAAGAGCTGTACAGCAATCTCAGTCAGTCATCCGCCTGGACCAGGGCGCCGGCACGCCAAGTGCGGGGCAATCTCATCAGGCGATCACCTGCCCATGTCGCGCCGAGGTCAGAGCGCCTCGAATGACCCTGGAAGGTGCAAGGCGCACCTCCCTGCCCCGAGCTGCCGATTATGCGCGGCGACCGGCCCGCGTCAACCACGGCTGTGACCGCAGGACAACCAGCGAGCACGGAAGGTCACCGGGAAGCTGGAACACGCCAAGCCGCGGTTGACCCAGCCCGGCCGGCAGTCGCGCACGGTCGCAGCTATCGGGGTCAGGGAAGTGTGGGCACTAGGTTCCCGCGCTGCCGCTCCGCAGATGGGTCGACGACAAACGGGATACGGTCTAGATGATCCCTCGAGGCGACATGTTCTGTGATAGACATCGTTTCATGATTACGTGGAGACACATGCTTCGAAGATATGTTAAAACTTCAAGAGATTTCTTCTATCAAAATCTACATATAATTCAGGACGCATATTTTCGGTTAACCGACGATCCTGGAAGCATCTCACAGCCATCCTGGCTGGATAAGGGGAGTCAACGAATCAAGTCCCTAGGTGGCGTATTGCGCGAGGCGCCGTCACGCGTTCCCTGGAAGTCGAAAGTATATGCATCGCTCAGTAGTGCCATAATTGTACTGCTTGCACTCGGATTTGGTGCATATGGTCTGGAGTTCTCCAGCAACCTTCTGGGGGAAGGTGCTGGCATACTAGCTAGTGTCATCATTGGTTTTGCGCTGGTCGACAAGCTTATAGAGACAGAATCTCGACTGAAGTGGGGGCGCGTTAGACGCTACACTATCAGGGCGGTCGAATTTCGTCTGAATGAGATGTTTTTCTTGGTGCAGTTGTCCAATCCAGGGACAGACTACGAAAAGGCATCCGAATCAATGGGGGCAGAAATAAGAGAGTATGTTTCGTATTTGAATTCCAGTCGCGCGGACGAGTCGTACCGCCCCGAATCGCGTAGAGAAGTAGTGATCGAAGATGCCAGTCAAGACCCGTTGGGCTTAGCCCGGCCTGGCGATTTATTTTCCTATCGCTCGGAACCCTCCGGCAATGGGGGAACTATCTATTTTGTTCCCAATGAAGAGGTTGCCAATAAACTTCACCAACAATGGTTAAATGAAGATTCCTCAAGGGTGAAATTTCAATCGATACTTCCCCATGTCGAGTATCTTCGAGATGTGGTTACCCCGCGGATTATCGACTTCGGTTATGAACCGCGCCTAATTGAGATTTTAGTAAGTTTAGAAGAAGCCCACAATCACTGGGGCTCCTTGATTGACTATATTGAGGACGACTGGGGGATGCCAGATTATTTTGCCTGGGAAGCGGCTGTAGCGTTCTTTGAGCAATGTGCGGTATTGGCGGACCATATAGCGCAATACAATGGCGAGATCAATTGAGAATGGGGTGCGCTACACGTAATCAGGCGCGAAACGTTGCTGGGATAGCCGATGCCGGGTAATCTGAGTGATTAGCGAGATAGTCCAGGTCGCAAGCGCGCGTGATCACTTCCGCCGGTAGTAGAAATCATCACCCAAGGCCAGGACTTGGTTCCGTCTCTGTTCCGCAGGAACGCGGAAGATCTCTGAAACTGCTGGCAACTGCTGAGAACCATAGTCCCAGCTCACGACCGGTTGCGGTGAACAGTCGCAGGCCAGATAGGTACTGGCGGAAGAACCCGGCCTACTGAGCGAGACACGTTGGGGCCTGGGGCCATCTGGGGACCACACGTCATGCACACGGTCGAACGTATGGCACGTCACCTAACGTCATTCATTCCCATCTGAAGGCCGTTGAGCTGCAAAAACGCTACCCCCACGTCCTGGGGTCAAGGGGGCGCAGGTCCAAATTTCGTCGTCCCAACCAGGTAACGCCTGGTCGGAAAGGGTGTCACGAGATCGCGTGACACCCTTTCCTCTTTCTGAGTGACTACTCCCTGAAAATGCGATCCATCGCCTGGGCGCCGCCCAGGAGCACGGGCCGGATCTGCTTGCGGTAGACGGCCTCGGTGACGGCCGTCCCGCTATGTCCGACGAGACGAGCGATGTCTTCCAGAGGGACGCCTTCGTCCGAGAGCAAAGAGACGAAGCTGTGCCGCATCTCCCGGGGTGACCAGTCCTTACCGACGAGGCCGGCCATGGTGACGATCCTGCGGAAGTCGCGACGCACGTTGTGCGCGTCGGGCTCCGTGCCCAGCCTCGAGGCGAAGACAAGGCCATGGTCCTGCCACCGCTCGCCCGCCTTCTCGCGCTCCGGGGCCTGCCGCTCGCGGTGCTCGCGAAGCGCCTGCACGCAGCGCTGGGGGAGCGCCAAAGTGCGGCGCGACTTCTTGGTCTTGGTATCTCCGTCCGCTCGCACGGATCGCCAGACCGCGACCGAAGGCGGAATGCCCACGTCCGGCTTGCCGACGAGGTCCACCTCCGTCCAGCGCAGCGCCCGAAGCTCTTCGGTACGAGCGCCGATGAGCAACGAGAGAACGACGTACGCGTGCAGCCGGGTGCCCTCAGCAGCGGTGAGTACGGCTTCCGCCTGCTCGAAAGTGAACGACTTCGACGGACGCCCGGTCTTTCCCTCCGGTATCTCGCAGAGCGCCACGACGTTCCGCTTCACCTTGTCTCGGGCCTGGGCGAATTTGACCGCTCGATTGAGGCGCGAGTGCAGAAGGCGCAGGGTGCGTGTGCTCAGCGTTTTAGTCTTCTCGTCCAGCCAACGATCCACATCCTCCGCGCTCAACTCGCGCAGCTTGCGTGCTCCGAGCCCCGGGATGATGTGCCCGTGGCAGAGGATGCGGTAATTCTCCACCGTGTTGCCGTCCCGCCCTCGTAGGCCGTAGGTGAGCCAGCTCGTGACGGCGTCGGCAACGGTGTAGCCGACCGGGCCGATGGCGAGGCCGTCCTCGTAGTCGCGAATCAGCTCTTTGAGCTTGGCCTTGGCTTTGGTCTTGTCCTTGTCGCTGGCCTTCTTGACGATCCGTTTCCCGGCAGGTGTGTATCCCACAGTTACGGATGCGATCCAGCGCTTACGGGACTCGTCCCAGTGAAGCCCGCCGTCGCCGCGGCTTCTGCGTTTGGTCATTCGGTTTCCTCGAGATGGTGGTGTCTGGTGCCGGCGCTGCTTTGGTCGGTGAGGCCGGCCGCTTTTGCGGGTGGTCGTCAGGGAAGTCGCGCTTCGGCGTAGACCCGCACGTTTCGCGTGGTGCCGCGGCAGGAGTAGGGCCCGGAGATCTCGATGAGGTCGAGCATCTGGGCGAGGATGTCGGCGGCCTGGGTGACTTCGTCGGGCAGGCCGATGATGAGATCTTCATGGTTCCTTCCGGTTGGTGAGTTGGGGCGGCGGGGGTGCTGGCCGTCGAGGTGTGGAGGCTCTGGTGTGGGAGGGGCTGAAACATCTCCGCATCTCCGCATCTCCGCACGATGGGCTTTGACCTGGGCGGATGGTTGCGGAGATGGAGTGCGGGGGTGGCTGGTCATCTCCGCAAACGGGGGTTCATCTCCGCAGAGAGTGCGGAGTTGCGGAGATGGGGTGTTGATCTTGAGGTTGATCTCCGCAGGTGTTTGCCCAGGTGATAGGGCCGGTTGCGGGGTTGCGGAGATGCGGAGATGTTTCAGCGTTCTTCCGGCCCGCTCGGTGCGGTCAGGCATGGTGTTCGACCCAGAAGACGTTGCGGTCGCCGCGGTCGTTCTTGGAGGAGCGGATGACGTAGTCGCCGCGCCATCGGCCGACTTGTCCGGTGAGCAGGCGGCCCAGGGCGAGAGCGTTGGGCAGGCGGCCGGTGTGGGTGGTGATGAACTGGCCTTCCCACCGGTCGTGTTCCTCCCCGGCGGCCCCTTGTCCGACCCAGACCGGTTCTCCGGAACGGCGCAGCTCGGCCGCGGTCATGGGCTGGTCGCCGTGGAGGGTGTGCCAGCAGGCCAGGAAGGAGCGCCAGCGGGTTTCGTCCTCGTCGATGGCGCGGACGTCGGCGGCGTTGGCCAGGAAGCCGTCTATGCCGTGGTGGGCGAGGAATCCGCCCAGGTGCTGGGCCCAGGGGGTGAATTGGCGCATGGACAGGCCGGCGGCCCGGGGCGCGCCGTTGTGGGTCCAGTCCAGGACCAGGACCAGCAGGTGCCACAGGACGGTGTGCTGGTTGGCCGGGAGGGTGATCCACTGGTCCAGGTGCGGGATGCCGAAGCGGGTTTGGTCGCGTTGTTCGGGGCGGGGCATGTTGGGGTCGAGGTGGACGCGGACGGTGCGGGAGGCCATGTCGCCGCCGACTTGGAGGTTGTTGCCGGTGGCCATCCAGAGCCGGTCGTTGACGGTGGCGATGTTGCGGGAGGCGCCCAGTTGGCGGTCTGACCAGACGCCGGCGGTGACGAGCAGGGCGAGGGTGGGGGAGTCGATGACGGTGCCTTCGGCGAGGTTGTCCCAGACGACCACGCCGACCTGTTCGGCCAGTACCGCGGTGATGCTCTTGCGTAGTTCTTCTTCGGTGTAGGCCCAGGGCATGACGCGCTGGCCGTAGAGCATGCCGGGGCCGCCGGTCAGGATGGACTTGCCGGAGGCGGGCATGGTCGCGTCGATCAGTGCAAACGGGGTGAGCGAGCGGGTGAAGTGCCGCAGGATCGGCGTGGCCAACAGCGCCAGATAGTTGGCCCGGTCCGCCGGGCTCGCCCAGGGGAAGTCACGCAGGAACCGGCCCAGCAGAAACTCTCGCGCGGCGTGTACCTGCTGCGGGGTGGGCTGGTCCGGGACGGGTGGCAGGGCGACCTTGGCGGCCAGGTACAGGCCGGTGGCCGGGTCGTAGCCCGGCTGTTGCAGCAGGGTGCCGTCTCGGCGCAGGACGGGCGCGCCGATGACGCCGCGCAGGGGTGGGACTTTGGGCCAGGTCTTGGCTGCCAGGACCGAGGCGAGGATCTCCCGGGGCGGCGTGATCTCCTCCTCGTAGGTCTCGGTGGCGCCTTTGCCGGTCTTGCGGGAGCGCAGCCGGTAGACGTAGGCGTGTTCGGCCAGCAGCCCGGCCAGGGTGGCCGGGGTGATGGGGCTTGCGGTGACCGGCAGGGGTGAGTCTTCGTCGGCGGCCGGGCTGGTGTGGCCGGAGACGGTTTCCATGTGGACCAGGGCGCCGCCGGACACGTAGGTGTCGGGCAGCAGCTGGCGGGCCAGGGCGGCTTTGAGGACGCGGATGGTCTCGGGGCCTGAGCCGACTTGCACGGGGATGGCGTCGGTCATGCGGCCACCCGGCGGGGACGCTTGGCGCCGGCGCGCAGGCCGGAGGCGATGGTGCGGAAGGCCTCGCCGGGGCGCTGGCCGACCGTGGCGGCGGCCTCGGACAGCCAGGCGAACACCTCAGCTTGGTCCAGGGCGCCGCCGGCGACCAGCTGGCCGAGCGCGACCGAGGCGAAGTAGAGCGCGTTGTTGTGCCCGTCTGGAGGCGAGCCGGTGACGCGGGCGAGCTCGGCGAGTACGGCGGCGCGCAGGTAGGAGCCGCGCCGGTCGGTGGCCACCGGCACCTTCACCGGCTGTTGCGGCGGTAGCGGGGCCGGGCGCAGCCGTTCGGCCAGCCAGCCGGGTAGCGGCGCCGGCGGCGCGGGGTGGATGACGTCGTAGCTTCCAGCCCCGTCGGGCAGGTCGACGACGCTGCCTGGGCCGACGACGTAGCCGCCGGCGGCCCGGGTGTCGACCTTCCAGCCGAGCCCGTTGCCGTCCTCCCCGCGGGTGTTGCCCAGTCGCACCCCGGCGGGGGCGGTGTAGTACAGGTGGACTCCGCCCAGGCGGGTGCGCACTTGGAAGGTCTCCGGAGTCGGCAGGCTGTGGCCGGCCCGCTCGCACACCAGCGCCAGCACGTCCGCCCCGCCGCTGATGCCGGGCCGGTCCCACTCGGCCGGCGGGTGTTCGCCGGGCTTGGGCACGTCCAGGTCGATCACCACCAGACCGGACGGGCCGCAGGCGATGCCGACGTTGTAGGCCCGGCGCGCCCACCACTCGTGGATCGTGTGCGGGTCGGTGGTGGCCTGCCGGGTCCAGCTCCACCCCGCCAGCGGCACCTTGTCGCAGGGGGCGAGCGGGAAGACGTGCCAGCCGCGCCGGGCGCAGGCGAGGGCGTAGCGGACGATGTCAGTCCTCATCGGTGGTGTTCTCCTTGGGACGGCGCAGGCCGCGGAACGGGCGGACGACCAGGTCGCCGTTGGCGCGTTGGATCAGGACGTTGCGGGGGCCGCTGCCGGGTCCCCAGCGGATGAGGACCACGACGGGCCGGCCGCGTTCGAGGTAGGTCCGGCCGATCACCGCTCCACCTGCTCATCGGCCGGGGCGGCCTCCTGGGAGAGGTGGTGACGGACCCTGAGTAGGCGGGTTCCGGGGCGGGGACGGCGGCCGGTGCCGGTGCAGTCGGGGCAGTAGCCGAAGGAGTGGGCGAACAGGCGGCTGCGGCGCTGGCCGGTGCCCTTGCAGCGGCGGCAGTCGGTGTAGGGGTGGCGGGCCAGGCTGGACCGGTAGACGACGGCCGAGGCGAGCGCGAGCACCGCCAGGACGGTGAGGCAGAGGGCGAGGGTCGCGAGCGCGGTGGGGATGGACGGGCCGGGCATGGGTGGTCTCCTGGATCGAGGCATGGCGGGATCGCCGGACGGGCGGAGGGAGGGTGTGACAGCGCGGGTGTCACGGAAAGGGGCCGGGGATGGGTGTTACAGGTCAGCGGCGGTGTGACGCCGTGACAGCGGCCCCGTGACAAGGGCTGTGACAACGCGCGTGACAAGATCATCGGCGCGGCGCGTGGGCGTTCCACGCGCAGCCGCACGAGGGGCGGGGGCGGCCCGTCGTCACGGGCCGCCCGGTGCCCGGTGTCAGGCGGCGCGGCCGTAGTCCTCGTGGTCGAGGGGGGATAGGTCGGTGATGGTCCAGGTGCGGCTGCTGCCGGTTTTGGCGACGGTCAGGACGCCGCGGTCGGTCAGGTCGGTGAGGACCTTGTAGATCCAGGGGCGACTGTTGCCGGTCTTGCGGCGCACCGCGGTCAGGTCCTCATCGGTGGCGGTGAAGGTCGGCTTTCCGGTCTGGTGCCGGTGGCGCAGCCAGGCATAAACGAGCGTGCGCGCCTCGGCCGGGTGCATGGTCGTCGCGGGGCCGTCGGCCTGCAGCGCGTCGGCCTCCTGGGCGCTCGGCTCGCGGACCGGGTCGGCGGGGCCGGCGGTGATGGACGGGTCGGGGTCGTCGCTGCGGGCCAGGGTTTGGGTGACGACGTCGCCGGTGGCGCGCAGCGCGGCCACCACATCGGCGGCCAGGGCGTCTTCGGCGGCCAGCAGGACCGGCCGGTTGTCGCTGTCGGGGGCGGGCGGGCCGACGATGTCCTTGCGCTCCAGGGCCTCCAGCAGGCGCAGGGAGTCCTCCCAGGTGATGCGCAGTTTGCGCTGCAGCATGGCCGGTGAGGCGTGCTGGGTCGCGATGACCAGGTGCGCGGCGTCGGCGAGCAGCTCGGCGAAGTCGGCCGCGAACTCCTCGCCTCCATCACGCGGGTTGCTCGGCGCGGCGGGCACGGGCGGCATGGGGATGGCCATGGCTCGGTCTCCGGTAGATGAGGTGGGGGCGGTGGGGCGTGCCAAGGCCGCGGTGAACTCATCCACCTGCTTGCCCGTGGCCGGGTAGGCAGCGGCGTGCTGCATCATGGCGGCTCGCGCTTCGGCGCTGCCGCGGCCCCAGGCGAAGGTGCGCAGCGGCATCGAGTAGTGCGAGGTCGGGATGCCGCGGATGTCGAGCAGCGCCATGCCGGGGTAGTGGTCTTCCCACTCGTGCGGGGCGACGTCGGCCTTGCGCTGGCGCGCGGACACGCCGTACTTGACGTCGTCGGGGTCGGACAGACCGAAGCACATCTTGGCCATCTGCGACCGGAACAGGGTGGGGATCTGCGTGTAGTCGGCGCGCTGCAGGCTCAGGATGACGCTGCCGCCGGCAGAGCGGATCTCCTTGAGGATCTCGCCCAGCTTCTCCTCATCGTCGGCGCTGAGTTCGTTGACGAGCTTGGCGATCTCCTCGATGTGCAGGTACCAGTACGTCAGCCCGCAGCCTTCCTCCCAGTCGCTGTAGTTGTGGTCGGCCAGCCACTTGGTGCGCTCGGGGATGGCGGCGTGCATGGCCCGGATCAGCTGCACCGCGCCGGCCTTGCTGTCTTCGAAGCGGTGCAGCCCTTCGCGCAGCGGTCCCATCGTCTGGTCGGCCTTGGAGATGTCGATGGAGAAGATGGCCGCGTCCGGCCGGGTCATGATCTCGGCGCAGATGTTCCACGCGCCGCCGATGCTCTTGCCCGACCCGGTGCGGCCCATGATCTGCAGGTGGCCGCCGACGAACCGGAACGTCACGAACTCGCCGTCCTGGTAGAGCCCGATGCGGATCGGCTCGCTGACGGAGGCGCCCGGCCGGGACGGGCCGGGCCACGGCACGGGCTGGCGGATGCTGCGCGGGTTGGAAACGGTCATGAACGCGCGGTCGGCGCGGTTCTCGTCGTGGGCGACGGTGACGCTGCCTGGCGGGAGTTGCATGCCGGATTCCAGGCGGTCGGTGGCTTTGACAGCGTCCTCGGCGGTCTTCTCCCCGGGCGGGAGCTGCATCTGCCCCTTGACCTTGTGCGCGGTGACCTCGACCGCGCGCACCCGGGCGCCCTTGAGGCCGGCCTGCTCCTTGGCGCGGTTGAACAGCGACCCCAGGGCATCGCCACCGTGCTCGTCGCCGTCGCCGGTGGTGTTGCGGATGACGGTGCGGATGTTCCACGACAGCGCCAGGGTGGCGCCGCCGAAGAACAGCGCCCCGGACACCACGGGGGAGTGCAGGCCGGTGATGGTGGCGGTGGTGAACCACGTCGAGGCGGCGGCGGTGGTGGCGGTGGCGTGCACGCGTCCGATCAGCCGCCGCTGGTGAGTGATGGCCCACGTCAGCCCGGTGAGCACGGTGGAGCCGAGGGTGCAGCCGACCGCGGCCCAGGTGACGGCGGGCGCCTGCCCCCACACGGCGTGGGAGATGGCGCCGGCGGCGGCCTCGGCGCCGAGCACGGCCCACGGCGGGACCAGCACGCCGACCTTGGAGACCGCCGAGGCGGCCAGGCGGTCCATGGTCGCTTCCTGCACCAGCTGCAGCGAAGGAGCGCTCTTGCGGGACATCACAGATCGACCTTCCCCTTGTAGTCCTTGCCCTTGGCGGAGCGCTGTTCCATCGCCTGCAGGGCTTCCAGGAACTCCTGGCGGAACTGCAGGTTGAACTTCACCGCCTCGGCCGAGATGCCCAATGCGAGCTCGCGGGCGTCGCGCAGGTGGCGGGCCACCCGCCAGGCGCGGGCGCGCACGTCCACGCCCATCAGCAGCGGATGGCCCTTGAGCTGGTTCATGGCCTCCTCGGCCGCGGCCTCGGCGGCGTCCAGCTCGCGGGCCAGGTCGTGGGCGAACTGCTGGGTGGCGATGGTGTAGGCGGTGATCTTCACCGGCACCTTGCCGTGGAACTCGATGCCGGCGATCTCATCCAGCCGGGCCTGTCCGGTCCCCATGACCGACCTCCCTCCGATTCGATTACTGCTTGGGTGTGAAGTGCTTGCGGTAGGTGCGGTGCAGCAGCTGGCCCTGCTCGGCCATCGCGGCGGTCAGCTCTTGGGCGCGCTTGAGCCGCCTGGCCACTCGGCGGGCACGGACCTTGGAGTCCAGGCCGAACAGCAGCAGATGGCCCTTCATGGAGCCCATCGCGGCCTCGGCGTCCACCGCGGCGATCTCCAACTCCAGGCCCCAGCGCTCAGCCAGCTCGGTCAACTGCTTGCCGTAAGCCAGGAACGCGGCCCCCAGCGAACCGGTGAACTCGATGCTGGACAGCTCGGTGATGTCTGGGCGGCCCATCAGTGCCACACCTTCCGTTCGGGGTCATCGATGATCTCGGCGTCGATCGCACGGGCCGCGCCCGTGCGCCAGGCGTCGGCGACGACCTCGGCCAGGCGGCGCAGCATCGGGGCCGCGGGCGGCAGGCCCAGGGTCGCGGTCAGCCACGCATCGGCCGCGGAGGCCAACAGCACTAGCACGGCCAGCAGGCCTTGCAGCGCGGCGCGCAGCTGCTCGCGCCACTCCGCCCGCTGGCGCGGCCGGGCGATGGCGGTGATCAGCAGAATCCTCTTTACGCCAGCGCGGCGATGGGCGCGGCCTCTCATGCGGTTACCTCCGCCCCCAGGTCGAACAGAGAGGCCTGGCCGGCGCACAGCGTGCACGGCTCCCAGTGGCGGCGGTCGTGCCGCTTGGCGTCGCGGCACTGCTGGCCGGCCGGGACCTTGGGCAGGGTGGCCACGTGCTCGCCCAGGTCCCATTCCGCCAGGCGGCGCGCGGAGTGCTCCTTGCTGGTCGTGCCGCAGGAGCAGTCCAGCCGGTAGCTCGTGTGGCCGAGGTCAGTGACCCCGCGCGCGATGACCGGCCGGTGCCGCACCAGGGCCGACGCCGGTGCTGGCGCGGATGCGGTGGTCGTGGTGGGGGCCATTACGCACCTCCGGCCAGGGCGTCACGGACGGCGCGAGCGTCGTCCATCCCGCACCGCAGCGTCCGCTGGATCCGGCTCGCACTCGGGTTGGCTGGCAGCTCGCCGGCCGCGATGAGCTCGCGGACGCGCACCACCAAAGCGGCGACGTTCGCCCTGTACGTAGGGCTGGTAGGGGCGCCGGTCGGCAGCGCCGCCAGTACCGACCACAGCGTCGGCAGCGTCCACACCGCGACCACCGCGGCGACCGGGCCCAGGCTGTGCACGATCAGCGGTAACAGGTCAAAGCCGTTCCAGACCCCGGAGAAGGCTGGCCAGCAGTTCAAGACCAGCGTCAGCCCCAAAAGCAGCAGCTCGGTCCAAAACAGTCGCTTGCCCGCCGGGCTGTCGCGGTCGACCACGCGGCCGCGCATCGCGCTGTAGGCCTGCACGCCGACCGCGGCCAGCAGCGGCAATGACAGCGCGGGCTCCACGCCGAACGCCGCCCACCATCCGATGGACTTGTCGTCCAGCTTCAGCGCCGTGGCCACTGAGGCTTGTACGCCGATGCTGGACACGGCCAACGCGATGCCCGCCGCCGACATGACCATGAACGTCGTCGTGCGGCGCACCTTCTGGTCGCGGTAGGCCAGCGCGGCCGGGTCGTTGGCCAGCTCATGCAGCCGGGCGGCCTCGGCGACCCGCACCCGCCGCTTGCGCACCGTTGGCGTGTCCACCAGCAGCGGCGCCTCATCCTCCTGTAACTCCACCAGGCGGTGCGCCTCGGCCACCTGCGCACGCAGTTCGCGAACCCGCTCGGTCTCGCCGATCTGCTCGCCGCCCTGGCCAGCGTCAGTCGGTCCGGCCGGGGCCGCAGGTGTCTGCTTGGCCACGTACAGCTCCAGTTCGGCCAGGCCACGCGCGACCTCGTCGGGGTCAGGGGCGGGAATGGGCGTGATGCTCATCGCGGCACCTCCTGATCGCACGCAGCCGCCGCGGCGGCCTCCTGCGCGTCGAGCGACGCGCTTGTGGGCTGGGTCTCTTTCAGGTCGCGGGTCATCAGTTGCTCGCCTGCTCGGCCTCGCGCTCCAGCAGGGCGACGTAGTCACGGATCGCGCCGGCGGTGATGCGCCGGGCGCGGCCCTCGCGGACCGAGCGCAGCCGCCCCGAGCGCATCAGCTCATAGATGACGGTGCGGCCCAGCCTGAGCACCCGCATCGCGTCGGGAATGCTGTAGAGCCGGGTGTCTTCGGGCAGGTTGGTTTCGACAGACGCGGTCGTCATGATGGGTGGTACCTCCGTTGGTGGGGGCGCGGCCCCGACGCTGCTTTGGTCGGTGAGGTCGGGGCCGCTTCAACCAGGTAGTGGAGCTGACGCTCCGGGCACCCGCCCGGCCGGCAAGGCCGGAGCAGGCACCCGCAACATCAGCGGTTACTTCTTGCTGGCCCTGCTGCGCGGGTCGGTGTCGCTGAGCGCGGCGTCACGGCGGTTCATCTGCACGAGGCGAACGGCCAAGCGCTCCATCTCCTGCTCGTGATCGGTCCGGTCGGTGCTCATGAGCTGTGGTTCCTCCTGCGGTGGGGGCGCCCCGGCGCTGCTATTGGTCGGTGAGGCCGGGGCCGGCCTGTTAGTGGTGGAATGGCGCGAGGATCTGCCTCGTCAGCGGTTCTTGGTCGTCGCGCTCGGGCTGCAGCGGTGGGTGAGCACGTTGCCGGTCTGGGTGCAGTGGGGGCAGGTCCAGGTGAGGGTGATCGGCAGAATCTTCACGAGCGGTCCCTTCATCGTCGGGGAGGTGGAGCGGCTGCTCCGGTCACCCGCCCGACCGGTGGTCGAGCGGGTCCCCGCAATAGCGGCTCGATGGAAGGGATGGTTACCGGCGGCGCGGCTTGGTGGGGTACAGCACCGGCCCGGGAAGCTTCGACGGCTTGGGCTTGTCCGCTTTGGACTGTTGGGCTTCCGACAGCGCGATCAGGTCCTGGGCATAGCCCTGTACGTCCCGGCGGCTCATGAGGTGGCTCCGGGCGTGGCCGGGACGGTGTCGCGCGAGGTCGCGCTGGCGTGGCAGCCGGCGCACAGCCACACCAGACGGTCCTCGTGCGCGTCGAACTGCTGGGCGAGGTTGTCCCTGGTGCCGCACTGCACACAGCGTCTGCGGAGCGTGGCGGCGGCCTCGGCCGCCAGTTCGGCCAGCCGGTCCATCGCCGCGGCCTCCTCCTCCACCTCCTTGACGTCGGCGGTGGCCTGCCGGAGGGTGAACCACACGTCGTCGCAGACGCTGAAGAAGAAGGCTCCTCCCTCCTCGTACGGATGGATGCGCATCTCCGAGGCCCGCGGATCCCGGATCGCGATGCTGCTCCTGAGGTAGGCCATCAGCGCCCACCGCCCTGGTGGTCGTGGTTGATCGGGCTGGAGCTGACCGCGCCGCAACTGCAGGTGTGCAGCGGGCGCGCCGGGACGGAGTTGGCGCCGGCGGGCCACTGACTGCCCTTCACTCGATCACCTGGCCGGACCGCACGTCTGTCTTGAGCTGGTTGTCGTACTCGTCGCGCACGTTCTTGCTGGGCTCGGTGCCCGGCCACCCCGAGGGCTTCTCGCCATCGGGCCACCCCGCGTGTAAGGGGATGTGGTGAACCGTCGTTTGTCGTGCCATCCTGGGTTCTCCTTGTTAGAAGACTCGGGGCGACGTCTTGGCGGATGGGCGCCCCGAGTCGAGGACGGGGATGATCGGTTCCAGGCCCTGGCGGTGACCACCGCTGGGGCCTTACGTTTGCGCTCTCTCAACTGGTGCGCACCAGCAGTAGAGCAACTGGTGCGCACCAGTGTCAAGGAGTTCCGGAACGTGGCGCTCGTTCACGTACTCAAGTGAACGTCTGCGACCGCCTCACGGGCGATGCACAATCAGTGCATCGACCATGCACCTGTGGTGCACTATCCCTACGGCAACGCACAGCGAGAACCGAACCCAAGGAGACCAATGCTGGTCATCGATCTTTGGACGGGACGCAAGGCAGGCATTCTGAGGGCGGCCCTACGACTGAGCGTCGAGGCGTTCGCAGAGCATCTAGGAATTGGCGTTCGCACGGTCGCTAAGTGGGATGCGGAGCCTGATATTGTTCCGCAACCCTCGATGCAGCAGTTGCTGGACCTCTCACTTGAGCGAGCGCCAGAGACGGCGAAAGCACGTTTTGCTCTGCTGCTGAAAAAGGGAGAAGATGTCCCGACTGGCATTCGACTTCCCGAAGCACGTGAGGTAATGATGACGGCCGCTCAGGAATCGGCAGAAGACGCAGCGCTGCGGGCTGTACAGTGTGACGCCGAGTCCATAGGTGACCTCCATGACCGAGTCACCGATGTGGCGCGCGCTTACTCCGCCCGGCCGCCTATGACAGTGTTCGGTGACGCGCGAGCGATTCGCGACCTCACGCGTTGTCTAATCGATAGAACACACAGGCCGTTGGACTTGATCGACCTGTACTTTGTTCTCGGGAAGACCACCATTCTGATGGCGTCCATTGCCTTTGATCTGGGCAATTGGCATGCGGCAGCTACCCTCGCTAACTCTGCTGCCACATACGCTGATCTCGCTGGGCATCGATCTTTGCAAGCGTGGAGTCGGGGACTGCAGGGCACTCTGGCGTTCTGGCGTGATGAGCCCAAACGTTCGCTCGACTTCATCGCGCAGGGGTTGGCTGTCGCTCCTGAAGGGGCTTCTCGATATCGACTGCGGTACATCGCCAGCCGTGCTCACGCGGTCAACGGTGATGCCAGGGCAGTTGCGGACATCCTGGAAACAGCGGAACGGGATCGTGAAGCAGCTCAGGCTCATCCAGACGAGCTTCACGATGAGGTCCGTGGGGAATTCACGTTCGATGACGCGCGTGCCGCGGCCTGTGCGGCCGCCGCGTGGCTGCATCTGGGGGAGGGCGAGCAGGCGGCTCGCCACGCCCAGCTGGCGCTCGACGCCTATGCACAGCTGCCAGAGGCCGGCCGCCCCTTCTCCCCGGTCACCGGAGCCCGGATCGACCTGGCGGCGGCTCACCTGCTACTCCGCGACCGGGATGGAGCTGAGGGAGAACTGAGCACTGCCTTCGCTCTCCCGTCAGCGCTTCGCAATGCCTCTCTCACGGCACGTATCAGCAGGGTCAGAACGCTGCTGAGCACCTCAGCTTGGAGAGGTGATGCCGGCGCCTACGACTTGGCCGATCGCATCAGCGACTGGCTTAGTGATACAGCTGCCAAGCCAGAATCCGTAGATCAGACCAACTAAGCAAGGCTGGCGAGGATCTCACGTTCGCGACTGCGATCCAGGCCTATTTCGCTGGACCGCTCGTTGACTTGCGGGCCGGCTGACCTCAGCAGCCATTTCCAGGTGTCGGCTACGGTGGCGCTCAACGGGCGACAGATGAGACCGTGAGCATAAGCACTGCTGGAGTCGACTTGCCATACTCCTGGAAACGATCGCCAAAGCGGAATCTCAGACCACTGGCGAACGCCTTTTCTGATGAGTATGTCATCCGGAACCCACGCAAAATCTGGTCGGGTGCCTGTGGCGTCGGCACAGTATCGTAGTAGCCCCTCGAACGTGTCACCGTCGATAGGCGCCGTGACGTTGAAAGATCCCGAGATGTCATCGGCAATGCAGCGAAGCGCGAAAAGTGCAACGTCCCTGACATCGACTGGTTGGATCGTACGACTGGGGGATCCGGGTGCTAGTACGCGTCCCCCTTGGGCGATCCGTTGCAACCACCATGGAAGCCTGCCGACGTACTCATGCGGACCTAGGACAACTCCTGGACGAAGGACGGTCGTGCGATCTTCGCCGAAGGTGATTCGTGCGGCGGTTTCACACCCCGACTTCTGGTAGCCATATTTGGTTGGCCCGTCTTCGACGTCTACGCCGTAACTTTCGTCCGCATCCGGAGGGCACTCAAGTAGTAGAGATTCCTCTGTGAGCGGTTTGAGTGGCCAATCAGCATAGACGCTAACGGTCGACATAAACAGGTAGCGACTTGTGGCGGGCGCAAGGGTACGAGCAACGGTCAGCACATTACGAGGCACGTAGCCGGAAAGGTCCGCGACGGCATCCCACGGCCCGGACGCTGCGAGCCGTGTAAGGTCCTTCGACACGAGTCGATCCCCGCGAATCGCACGGACCCCTGGCACGTCTGTCCCCGTACGACCACGATTGAACGTCGTCACCTCGAAGCCCTGGGCAACCGCTTCGGTCACGAGCGTGCGTCCGACAAAGGCCGTCCCGCCAAGAACGAGCAGACTCGTCATTGCGTCTCGTCACTGCCGGAGTTGGCGAAGTAGCCACGGCCGTGCTCACTCCGGACGATCCCCTCCGCAGCGAGTTTCATCAGCACAAGCCGAATCGTCGTCCGGCCGGCCTCCAGCTCCGCCGCAAGCGTCCGCTCCGAGGGCAGCCGCCCGCTCGGTCCGAGGTCGCCTGAGGCGATCATCTCCCGTATCGAGCGCTCAACGCGCTCCGTCACTTCTCCCATGTGAGCGGGCCCCTCAACTGCGTGATTGGGTGGTGCGCACCACTGTAGTGGCGCCACATGCCGAGGCGCTGACACGTTCACTATGGGCACTTCCTGCTGTCATCGGCGCGAGACGGAGAGCAAGGCGCCGAAGTGGTGCGGGTGTTCGAGGAGAAGCGGTCGCCGAGGGCCGGCGAAGGCATGTTCGTTCGCGACCGGCGCCCATTTGTCGTCCGCACCGCTGCCTATTTCGACCCGCCGAGCCCAGAATCACCTATCGCCTGATTGACATAACAGAGGTCGACGCCCCTAAGTCCATCGCGGGGAGCTGGGCGAGGAGCGGGCCATACTGCGACACCGTTTTGATGCTGTGCGATGAAGAACCCGTCGAGGTGTCATGGTCGTACTACCCGCACAGCCTGGTCGCCGGGACCGCACTCAGCCGCTGCGGGCGCATCCGAGGGGGCGCGCCGGCCGTGCTCGCCGACCTCGGTCACCTCTACGAGTTGAAGTACCAGCAGCTGATCCCGAGTGAGGGCCCCTGACACTCCTGCGGAAAGTACCCGCGTACAACGAGCCTGGGCTGCCGAGAGGGCGTCCGAGGCGGTGCTACATCGCCAGCAGACCAGTCAGCCCGGCACCGTAGTCCTAATTCGTTTCTCCAATGCGCTGCGGCCGTTGATCGTCGGGATCACCTGAGATCTCGCCCTTCGGTCTCAAGCGCCTCGGCGAGGCCCAGGGCGCCCGTCTCGGAGAGAGTATCGATGATGTCTAGGCAGCGGCTCCGCTCGTCGGGCGTGCCCTGCCGGTAGAGGCGCGGTACGAGCGAGACCAGGTGATACCCGATCGCTGCATCCCTCGTCCTGATGTCGCCTATCCCGTCTCTGGCGCGCTCGACAACGAGCGCGCATGCGTCGATCGCCGCCGTTGGCAGAATTCCGGCGTGCGCGCCGAGAGCGGTCACCAGGTCCCGAATGCTCTCCGGGAAGGCAGGGCTATGGATGACAGTTGCGATGAGTACGTTGGCGTCCTCCGAGTTGAGCTCGGCGATACCGCGCAGTGCAGCCGACGCTTCAGTCCGCACGAGTTTGTCAGGGTCGTTGAGCAGCTCGATCAGCGGCGCGAGCGCGTAGCCGGGTTGGGAGGCGAATGTTGCGGCTGCTCCTTGGCGGGCCTCGGTAGGCAAGGTATGGACAGTCCTGGGAAGACCGGGACTGAGAATTCCCCGGACCCACGCGATTGCCCAGGTTCTGCCTGCGTATCGGGCCACAGGTGCGGGCCCTTGGAGGGCGCGCGCCAACTCGGAAGCGAAGCGCTCGGGTGCACGGATGAGCGCGTCGATTAGCAGCCGGTTGGTGGTGCCCGCGTTGTGCACCCGTACGTCGGGGTGGGATAGCAGCTGCTGGGCAAGATCCAGGGCAGTGTCCTGGTCGTGGTTCATCATGGCTCGGACGGCCTCGGCCGCACAGGTGCGTACGGCGAGGACGCGGTCGGTCGCCAACGAGGTGATGGTCGGCGCAAGCGCGGTCAGATGGCGGTCACTGCGGAACAGCAGAGCCGCGATCGCCAGTGCGGCCCGTCCGCGAGTCGAGTTCATCCCCGCCGTGAGGATGGCTTCCTCGTCATCCCGGTCAAGTGCGGTGTCGGCCTGGGGATGGGGGTCGGCAGCGAAACGGCCGAGAAGGTCCGTCAACTCGGGGTGGATACGAGTGGGCGACGCCTCGATCGCCTGGCAGATGACTCCCGCAGCCTGAGCTCCGGCGAGCTGGAACGCCCGCAGTACCAGACCCGCCAGACGGTCTTCATCGAGGGAGGGGGCGGTCCTGCTAAGAATTGCCATGATGTAGTCAGATGGCAGGCTGGGGTCGAGCGTGAGGGCGAACGCGGCGAAGCGTTCAGGATCCCGCTCCGCGCGACGTCCCAAGGTCTGAGCCAGTTCATACGGACCGCCCGCCCCAAACGGACGCTCTTTCCGCGCGTACTTGCGCAGCGCGCGCCGCCACTGTTCATCAGTCATACGCGCGGCCGCGTCATCGTGAATCGGCGAGCGAATGAAGTGTGCGGTTACCGGTTTCGGCCGGGCGGGAAGCTGACCGGAGAACTTGCGTTCCCACTCCTTAAGCCTGCGGCAGACAACCTGATTGTGCCGATGGGGCGCGATGGCCGACAGCAATTCGTACTGGGACCAGCCCCACGCGCTGGGATATCCCTTCTTCCGCCGGAGCTCCCATGCAGGGTAGTGCGCGAGCAGCGTGTTGATTAAGCGTCGCATGGTGTCTGCCGCACATCGGGGGGTGGCGGCTTCGATGAGCTCTCTAGTGGCCCAGCGAGGGCTGTCCAGCCATCCTAGAGACAGGTGACCTTCATCAGAGAGCAGCCACCGCAGCACCTGATCCGGGGCGTCCATCACGGCGTACACCCGACACGCCAGGAAACGTAGCTCCTGCACCGGCTCGGTGGCGAACTGGGAGAGCACGCTTTCCGCCGCCGAAGGATTGGGCGCGACCAGAGCTCGGAGCGCCTGCTCGAGTCCTTCGAATAGCGCTGCGTCGACCGTGTCTCTATCGATGTGATTGTAGGCCCAGCGGCTCCCGGCAAAGGGAAGTCCGGCCATAGACCGTGCGCTCGCCCTAGCCACTGTAACTACGAAGGGAAGAACCTCATCAGCGAAGGTACGCGGCGCACCGGCAGCGACCTTCGAGATGACCGTGGGCGCAGTTTGCGAGTGGACACTCAATTGGCCCGAGTCGAACGGGTCGCTGGAACCGCCCGCCTGTGCTAATTCCAAGGTCCGCCGTAGAAACGCACCCATAATGCGCGCTGTTGCGGCGGGGGCGGATTCAGCCATCTCGTAGAGCAGGCTCCAGAAGTCGCTGTTGATTGCAATCGGTCCTCGAACGTCGTCGAGGTGCCCGCTCTCGATAAGGTCCACGGTAAGGTTAGCCAGTTCCGCGGTCAGCGACCACGCGACCAGTCCGCTCAGCCGAGATCGCCAGTTCAGGTCATCGCCGATGTACGGCCGGACGAGTTGTTCGACGCGGCGGGCGCGGTGCCGTGCGACGGGGACGAGTTGCTGGAAGGCGAGGTCGACGGTTTCTTGGTCGGCCAGCCATCGCTCCCAACGGCCTTCGTGGTCTGCGGCGTCGAACCATGCCGGATGGGCTAGCAGCGCCCGGACCTTGCCCGCCGCGTTGGCGCCGCTCCACGCGATCGGCTCGATCGCCCGCCAATCCGCGACCGTCGGTTGGATCCCGCGCAGAACGGTGACAACGACATCCTTAAGGTGGGGGCGGATCTCCTCTGAGGCAGCGAGCTGGGCTGCCGTCGCCCGGAATTGCGCCGGCTCCCTCGCGTGTAGGTATTCGAGGATCTGCCGCGTCTGCGCCCTGCGAAACAGGAACTGCCCGGACTCCACTAGGAACCTGTGGAGGTCGCGGTTGGTCGCCACGAACGCTTGGGCGAACAGGAAGTCGAAGTATGACTCGTGGAAGAAGCCAATCCGGTGCCCGTCGCGGGCTAGGGCACCGTCGGAGACCAGCGCCTCAACGTGCTCGGGAGGAAAGGGGAGCAATACCTGGGTAGGAGCCGTCAGTGTCTCGTGGTCGTTCATGTGGTCGATGAGCGCGCTGGTGATACCGAACCAGTCCAACCCAGGGACCCGACGGGCGATCTCAGTTCGGCGCTCCTGTGTGTACTGCTCGTAGAGTTCCTGCAGGGTGCCGTAGGCCGTGGGGCGGCTGTCATGCGCAAGACGGCTGAAGACCGACAGATGCAGCGGGACTGTGAGCAGCTTGATGGTCACGGGGGTGAGGTTGTCCGGATCGATTCCGTCGCTCGAGAGGATCGCCCTGACCGCCTGCTCCTCCAACTCCTTCAGCGGGAAGCGGGTGACCCTCGGCTCGCGTATCAGCGCTGACAGGCGCGGGTCCCTGTCGATGTCGACGGTCCGCGCGACCAGCAGTGCCTTGACGTTCGGCGCGGTCAGCAACTGCTCCAGTACTTCTGCGACCGATTCGTAGGCCTCCGACATCCGTCCGGCGTAGTGGCTGACAGCGTCCAATTGATCGATCAGGAGAATCCCAGGACCTCCGTCGGCGACGCCCGCAAGCAGGATCGCCGGTGACTCTGCTAGGCCCATGTGCTGGCCCAGTGCGGCGGCGGTCTGCGTGCTCGTCTCCACCGAGTCCATCCGCACGGCGGCGGCGGGCCAGCCCTGTGCTGTGAGTAGCGATAGGACCTCTGCGGCCACCGTGGACTTCCCCATCCCGGCGTCGCTCTCGCAGATCACGATCTGTGGGCCCCCCTCGGCTTCCAGCAGCTCTCGGAGCTGCGTAGCGTGTGGGCGCGGGACCACGCCGAAGCCTGGGATGACCCGCTGGGTGCGTCGTGAGAACCGCCCGACCGTCTCGGCCAAGGCCGTAAGCGTGTTGCTATCTCCGGCAAGCAGACGTCGGCGGATGCCCTTCGCCGCCAGGTGGCTCCATATTTGTGGACCGCTGATTCGCTGGTTTATCTGATCGACGAAGATGCCGTGCAGTACACCAAGTGCAGTCTCTGGGTCGCCCTCCACCAACGTTTCATAAGTCACGGAGACCAGGCGGCGTAGTGACTCCGGGGAGTGATGTTCCACGTAGATAAGCCGCAGATGGTGCCATCCGGTCTCCTTGCTAACCGACCACAAGCCCGTGAGGGAACCGAAGTCCGGTCGCTGTTCCTGCGTGAGAACGCGCTCGAATTCCACCAGGCTTTCGGCGGCACGGGCCCGGGAGCTCAGCTCGCGCAGCTCACCGGCATCAGTCGACAGGATCAATCGGACGTTTTTGCCCTCGGCGAGGTGCCCGCCTACTGCGGTAAGGACATCTTCCAGGCGTCGCAGCGTCCACCGGCCGCCAGCGGGGGCGTCCTTGACCTGCTCGCACCAAACACCGTCGGGTCCCTCAATTTCGAACTCGATACCTTGGCCCGCCGGTCCGAGGGGCTCCAGCCACATGCGGGATGCCCGGCCGCGGAGAAGGTCGGCCGCGCGGAGCGCGGTCCACCACTCTTCGTACCGGTTGCCCAACTTGTCGGCGGCCCCGCCTGGCAACGGCATCTGAACACCTCTCAGCTTGCTGTCAGCATCCAGTATTGAGCACCTAAAGACCTACGCAGCGACTGAGTGACCCGACGGGACGCTGCGCGGTGGGCGAAGCCGCAGCGGCATAGGGCGCGTTGGGGCGGGGGTCGCCGTGCGGGCAGGCCGGCATGCTGGCTCCAGTGACGGTGGGAGCCGGACGGTCCCAGCCCGATCGTCGAGCCGGACGGTCAGCATTGCATAGGGGCTGCGCCCGCCGGCGGTGTTGGTGCCGACGTGTCGAGCGGGTGTGGTCCGGCTCAAGTGCTCGGCAAAGTGCTCGACAATGCCTGCGGTCTTGGCTGGACGCCCTAGAAGTCGGCTTACGCCGGCAGCTGTGCGTGCGTGTCTAACTGAGTGACAACGCAGGGGTACACGAGTGCACTCCCGCGAACGTTGGCGTACATCTCGCCGCTGGTGGCAGCAGTGTTCGGTGTGATCCGAGAAGCATGATCATTGCCTGGGGGTCAAGGGGTCGCAGGTTCAAATCCTGTCGTCCCGACAGACGAAAAGGTCTGTCGATCTGGGAGTGATCCCAGTTCAACAGACCTTTCTTCATGTCGGCCGGCTGTCGTGCGTGGCTACACCGCTCGCAGCCGGGGACCATTCGTGGGACCGGCGCGCTGAGAGATGGGCAGTCAACGCCTCTCCGGTGTCGGCGATCGAGCGCGCATCCGGGTGAAGGTACCGCTGCGTCGTACTGAACGACCCATGACCGGCGATCTTTCTGAGCACGTGCACCGGCACGCCGGCATCGGCCATACCCGTCAAGCCGGTGTGCCGTAGGTCGTGGCGCCGAAGGTGCTCGAAACCAAGCTTGGTCACCACCTCGTCCCAATGGGTCGGGTCTCGAAGCACCGCGGTAGTGATTCGCCCGCCATGAGGCCGGTGAACCGCCGAGCGGCAGAGTCCGAGCCGACCGCCCCAAGCCGGCGAGCGACCAGCTCCCGAACGTCAGCGATCAATGGGACGGTACGAGCCGGGCTGGAGCTACGCAGGGCCGTGCGAAGGCTAGCTGCCGGGACGCCAGGGTCCGGAGGATCGCTCATCGCCGAAAGACACTGGCCGAGTTGTCCGGCGTGCCGATCGGCTACTTCAGCGATGACGAGGAGGCGGAGCCGACCATGTGGCGGAGTCTTTTTTGATCGGCGAATCCGGTTTCAGTCGTGAGGCGCTTCGACGACTCAGACCACGGCCGGCCGCCGACGGTGGGATCGTCAAGGCCCTTCTGCAGCTTGGGGGCGTCGACCTGTTCGACGTGCGTGCCCGGCGGTGGCTGGTGATCGGCTCATCGTCTGGCTGATCGCCACGTTCGAGACCTAAGCTGGGCCACATGCTGGCCATAGTGAGAGAAAGCACGGTCTCCGCCCTATGTGACATGGACTGAAGTTGGGCGCTCTCCTTCTGGCGCTGACCACGGTCATCAGGTTCACCTTGCGCGACCTGAAGGTCTTCACCAGGGCCTTCGACGAGGTGGTCGCGCCGCTCGTGGACAAGGCCGTCAACCCCGGCGAGCGACAACACGTGTGCGAAGCACTGCGGGCCACCTCGCTCAAGGTCGGCTTTCTCCTGTCGACGTACGCCATGACAGTCAGGAAGCCGGGCCGCCCCGATCTCTTCGTCCTCGGCGGCGCGATCGCGCGGCTGTACGACGACCTCATGGACCATTCCGGCCGGCCCGACCTCGACGGCGGACTCGATGTGCTCTTCAGCGGAGGCCCCTACACTCCCCTGACCGAGTTCGACGCCCTGCTCCACGATCTTTACCAATCCCTGGCCCTACGCCTCGACCTGCCCGAGGACGCTCTGCCGCACGTGACGCTCAGAGCGTTGCACGGCTACCAGAAGTTGTCCCGCGAACAGAAGAACCCCGCTATCCGCGAGGACCTGCTTTGGGAGATCACCCGTGGAAAGGGCGCCACGGCCAATCTGCTCCTGCATACGTTGGCCCATCCGTACATGGCCGCCCGCGAACAGGACCTCCTGAAGGATCTCGGTGTGACCCTGCAAATGCTCGACGACCACTTCGACCGCGACATCGACCGCGCGGCCGGAATCACGACTCCTGCGACCCGGGGGGAGTCGCGCCTCCCGGAGGTGCGCCGCCGTCTTCGCACCACCCGCGCGACGCTGCACGACTTGTACAGCCGGACGGGTAGCCGGCCCTATGTCGGCGCGCTCTACGCCATGCTGGCCTGGGCCTACCTTTCCCGGTTACCTCACCCGAGGCGCCTCACGCGTACGTCATCGGCCCGGACGCCGCTGCTGGTCTTCGCCCGGCGCGGAAACGGGGTCATCAGCCTTGTTCCCCACGAATCGGGTCCCCGGTGCGCCGACTGATCATCACTCTTTTATGGTTCCTGCTCGCCGCCGGCGTCGTTGTGGGTGCCGTTGCTCTGCTGCTCGGTAAGGACGTCGAGCCCGCGGTGGCTCTGGTCTCAGCTGCCGTCTCGGCCGTCGCGCTGCTCGTCTCTCTGCGCACCTCCAGCCCGGCCCGGGGGAGCGCAGCCGAACGCGCCGAGAAGCTGCGCGTCAAAGTACGCGCGCAGGCGACCCGTGAATCGGGCAGGCGAGGCATCTGGGAAGGCCAGCCCATGGTGATCCGCTGGCGGGCGACCGGCCTTCGGGCGGCCGGGGGCCTGGCCGTCGAGCTGCCCGCCGCGGGAGACTCCGGCGAGCTCATTACCGGCTTCACACGCAGCCGGGTGCCCAAAAGGCTGGTGGTGACTGGGGAACCGGGATCGGGGAAAACCAGCTTCGCGCTGCTTCTCACCCTCGCGATGACCGAACCGGCGGCAGCGGCGCCGGTGCCGGTCACGCTACCGCTTTCGTCGTGGTCACCGGAGGAGACCCTGCATGCGTGGATCAACCGCCGCCTCCTGCTGGACTACGGCTTTCTCGACGACAGCAGGAATGGCTCCCGGGGTGGGCCGTCCCCGACGGTGATCGAGCTGTTCGAGCTCGGCCTGCTGCTTCCGATCTTTGACGGCCTCGACGAACTCGCGGAAGAGCGCCGGGCGCCCGTCCTGGCGACGCTGAACTCCGATCCGTGGAGCCGTTCGTTCGTCCTCACCAGCCGGACCGAGCAGTTCACCCCGGACCTGGCACGCCTCTTGGACGGGGCGCTGGTCACCACGCTGCAGCCGCTGGACGCCCACGTGGCCGCCCTCTATCTGATCGACCGCGACGGAAGCGAGGCCCTCGCACCGCTTCTAGACGAGCTGACCACTCGTCCCGACGGAAAGGTGGCCGCCGCGCTCAGTACCCCGCTCATGCTCTTCCTGACTCTCACGCAGTACCGGAACAACCGCCCGCTACCCGCCGACCTGCTCACCGACGGCAGCCGTCTCCGCATCGAGCGCCACCTGGTCAGCGCGTTCATCCCCGCCGCGCTGACCGGGCCAGGGGCGAACCCGGCCACGTGGAGACCGGCCGTCGCGCAGACCACGCTGCGCTTCCTCAGTGAGTACCTCCACGACTCGGGCTCCGGGGACCTGGCGTGGTGGGAGATGCACCGCGCTGTCCGCACGCGCGCCTTCTTTCCGATTGTCCGCGTCATCGGAGGGGGTGTGGGCTGTGCGATCCTCGGTGCGATCCTGTTCGGACTGTTCGGTTTGCTCCAGGTCGGCCTTGCGCTCGGGTTCGCCGTAGGATCGGCGGCCGGCCTCGTCCTTACTCTCGTCGGCCCCGACGCCCCACGTCGGTCGGCGCCGAGCATCCGCGACAAGAAGAACCCCCGGCGCTCCCTCTATCGCAGCATCGGTTTCGGCGTGGTCGGCGCAGTCATGGGCGGAATCGACAGCGCCCTCCTCTTCGACGGCATGTCGTACGTCGTGGCCCACGCTCTCATCTACGGACTGACCTTCGGCATCGCCCGTTCACTGCACGAGGAGGCCATTCCCAAGGAAGCCGGTACCCCCGAGGGTTATCTCAGCAACGACCGGAAGGCGACGGCCTACAGTTGGGGGCTTGGCGCGCTTGCGGGAGCCCTCGTGGGCGGGATCGACGGTGCGTTGCTAGGCAGCAGGTTGTCCCACAGCCTGAAGGAGGCACTCCAGACCCACCACGCGTGGGGCCTCGGCCTCCCCACCTGGCAGCAGGCCATCCTCGGTGCCTTTGTCAGCGCCCTGGCGTCCGGCGGCGGGCTTGGTCTGATGTCCCAGGCGTCCAGCGCCTCCGCCCGCTTCGCCTCCGCCCGCCTGTGGTTCGCCTTGCGTGGCCGCGCCCCTCTGCGCCTGATGCCCTTTCTGGAATACGCCTACGACCTTGGCATTCTGCGCCGATCCGGCCCGTACTACCAGTTCAGACATCAAATGATCAGCGACCATCTTCTGGCCGCCACTTCTCAACCGGCCAGCGGTCCAACCCACGGTGCGGAGCTGTCGAAATAGCCGGTGTCGAGGCTCCCAGCGGGAGCCAACCCGGCCAGAGCCTTCAAGAACAGCTCAGCGTGGTTGCCAACTTGATCGTCACGCGCGGTCTGGGGGTGCGGCCATCGGCAGGTTCACCCGTACCTGAGGCGGCGGGCCGGTCGGCGCATCAACCGGGAGCTCTTCAGGTTCAGGATCGGTTGTACGGTGCTGTTGGCTCGTCACGTGACCTCGCTCTTCGGGGCCGACCATGTGCCGCACGCACCTGGCTTGCCCGAGCGATATCCCTTTCAGCCACTTCAGTCGTGTGGACCGCCGGCCGTGATGGCCGTACTCGTGGCTGAGGGTCTTGGACACACAGCCGGCAGCGGAGGGGCGCAGCATGTATTGGGGGATCAGTACGCAGTAAGTGGCGGTCCCGCCGCACCCAGCGCCAGGCCAGGACGGTGATGAGTGCTGTGGCGGACATCTCGACGACGCTGTAGGCGATGTAGTGGCCCATCGGTGGTCCCACGGTCAGCGACCAGATCTGAGTCAAGGTCATCACGGTTCCCGCTCGTGCGGATCGCGATCGTCGACGACGACCCCTTGGTGCGGATCGGCCTGCGCGCCATTCTGTCCAGCGAGCCCGACTGGGAGGTGAGCGCCGAAGCCGGCGATGGCCAGGCCGCGCTCGCCCTCACCGGCGGCTCCCCGCCCCCCGACGTCGTCCTGATGGACATCCGGATGCCGGGCATGGACGGCCTGGAGGCCACCCGCCGCATCACCGTCGCGAAGGACGCTCCCCGCCTCCTGGTGCTGACCACGTTCGAGGTTGACGCGTACGTCTTCGACGCGCTTCGAGCGGGTGCGAGCGGTTTCGTACTGGAAAGGTGCCGCCGAAGGAACTGATCGAAGCCGTCCGCGTCGTCGCCTCGGGCGAGTCACTGGTCTTCCCCGCCTCGACTCGCGGCGTCATCGAACGCTTCGCCGTACGCACCGGGAGGCCACTGCCGGAGCTGTCGGAACGCGAACAGGATGTCCTCCGGTCGCTGGCGCGCGGGCGGTCCAACGCGGACGCGGGATCGAGTCCGTGGCGTCGTACGGCTTCCCGGCGGGCTTCACCCTCTCCGGTGGCGGCTGGATGCAGGTCACCCCACCGGGATCGGACGCCCAGGTGTCAGCCAGGTACTTCGACGGCCGCCGGTCCCTGACCATGAACGTCCAGTCGTGGTCTGAGGGGATCCTGTCGCTCACCCGCAAGCCGGCGGTGACGGCGGGACAGCGGTACAAGTTCTTCGCCCGGGTGACGACCGCCACCTCCGGTAACGTCAAGCTGCGGCTGTCGTGGTACAACTCCTCCAACGCGCCGATCTCCAGCAGCGACAGCGCGACCTACGCCCTCAACTCCAACTGGCAGGAGTACAGCGTCTCGGCGGTCGCTCCGACCGGCGCGGCCACAGCGCAGCTGTCCGTGGTCAGCCCGTCCGGCCAGACCTTCGCTTACGCGCTGGACAGCCTGCAGCTCGACCACTGCGACAACGGCAAGACCACCGACGGATGTCGGCTGGACGGTCTCCTGCCCTCCACTTGACCCTCTGGACACCGCCGCCGTCCTCCGGAGGCGTCAGACGCGGTGAACGCCTCCCTCCGCCGCAGAATCCTGGCAGAGGGCAAAGCCGTCGTCGGACGTACCGAGCTCCACACGGGGACGCCGTCCGTGTGGCTCAAACTGACCCTGCTCAACCTCTTCATGACGGAGGACGAAGTCGACAGGGTGCTGCACGTGATCGGTTCGGCCGGGCGCCTCGAAGAGGGCCCGGTTACCCGACCTTGCGCGGCGTCATGCGTGGTGCGCGCGGTGCCGATCTCCTGATGGCGCTTGTATGTCCGGCCTGCTGCAGATCCCGCGCACGCTCGCCGGGGATGCCACCTCAGAAATCGGCTCAGTCCTCCGTGCTCGACGGCCGGCCGCCTTCACCTCGGCCGTCCGGTTCGGATCGGCGAGTCTTCCCCAGGAGGAGGTCTTCTCCTGGACGTGACCCCATCCCGAACGCAGATGGTGAGACTCGTGGATTCATCCGCACAAGGAGACCCGCGGCGTGTCGGGGAGGTACCGATTCCAGTCGAGTTCCACCCGGCTGGCGCACGTGTGGTGGATCACTCGGGACAGGTTGGGGTCCACCTGCCACAGGGCGCCGCTTTCGGAGTTGAGGACCAGCAGTTCGCCGGTCGCGGACAGCAGCCGGGGGCGTGTCAGCGGCAGGCCGTCGAAGTGGAGGGACAGGACGACGGCTCCTGAGGACAGGTCCCACATTCTGATCGAGTCGTCGTCCAGCGCGGCGGCCGTACGGCCCTGCGGATCGAAGACGACCCAGGTCGGAGACCCCATGCCGTCGACGTGGACCATCGTGCGCGGCGACCTTGGGTCGGTGGCCTTCAGCACGGTCAGCTTCCCCGATTTCGTTCCGACCACGGCCACCGTCCCGGCGGGCCCGGCGTAGGGATACACCACGTCTGGGGTGCGCATAAGGGTTGCGATCCGCGCACCGTCGAGGCTCCACAGCTCGACGGCGTACTGCCCGCCGTCGCGGCGGGTCAGCACGATCCCTGAGCCGTCGGGGACGAGCGCTGCACCCTCCACGTCCCTGGCCGGGAGCCGGCGAACCGATCCATTGGCGACCCGCCACACCACGGTCCTGCGGTCGGTTCCCGTGGCGACCAGCAGTCCGCCGTCACGGGTGAGGTCGTTCACTATCGGGAGATCGTCCGGTACGGCGATCTCTCGTGGATGGTCAGGATCGGAGACGTCCCACAGATGGAATCTGGTAGGCGCGTGCCAGGTGAGCAGGCGGCGTCCGTCGGCGCTGCTGCTGTAGAGGAAAGCGCCACTGGGCAGGACGCCGCCGGGCCGCCAGGCGGTGCCGTCCCGGCGCCAGAGTCGATAACCGGAGTACTTGCCAGACCGAACGGTCCGGGGGGTGACGGCGACCCGGACGGACGTGTCCTGGTACCCCTCACCGAGGATCCTCGCCCCCGCTGCGGCGTGGGCGAGGATCAGCGCCGCACGGGTCTCGGCCGTGGGGCTGATCCGGTAGGCGGCCAGGGCGAGCGCCGCCGCGTCGCGCGGCTTGGTGAGCAGGAGGGCGCGGGCGGTGTCGGCCGCGCGCAGGCTGATGGCCTCGTTTCTCCGGTGGTCGGCTTCGCTTTTCGCCGTGACGGCCAGGCCGACGGCTCCCGTCAGCAGGACGACGAGAACCGACAGGGCGGCGATGAGCACTCTGAGCCGGCGTCGCCGTCGGCGTCGCCTGGTTTCGCGGAGGCTCTGCGCCGTCAGGCCGGCGTCGAGGAAGTCACGTTCGACCGGGTTGAGCCGGTCGCGTAGACGGTCTATCGCGGTCAGGCGCTCACCGCGCCACAGCAGGTCGGGATCGCGGCCATGCGCCTGCCAGGCCGTGGCTGCCTCGGTGACCAGGCGATGGGCCCGCAGAAGGTCCCGGTCTTCGGCGATCCAGGCGGCCAGCCGTGGCCACGCGCGCAGCAGCGCCTCGTGGGCCAGTTCGGCGCCGTGGTCGTCCACGCTGACCAGCCGGGCCGCGGCGAACCGCTCCAGCGGGCCGTGCGACGCCCCCAGCTCGTCGCGCCGAAGCCGCCGTTTGGTGTCCTCGGTGCCGTCGCCGGGAGTGACCAGTCGCAGGAACATCAGCCGGGCGGCGTCCCGCTCGCCGCTCGTGAGCTGCTGGAAGGTGTGCTCGGCGGTGCGCGCCAGGGCGTGCTCGACGCCACCGACGTCCTGGTAACCGGCCAGGGTCAGCACCATGCCCCGGCGGCGCCGCCAGGTCTCGGCGAGCACGTGCGACACCAGCGGCAACGCCGACGGCTGCCCGGCGACGTCCGACATCAGCCGGGCGAGCAGGGTGGACTCCACCGAGGCACCCGCCCGGGCCGCCGGCTCGGTGACGGCGCGGCGCAGCTCGTCGGGCGACATCGGGCCGACCATCAGCTGAGCGCGGTACAGGGCGGCGACCAACTCGGGGTGGCGGCTGCAGTGTCCGTAGAAGTCGGCGCGCACGCCCAGCACCACCCTGCGGCGCGGAGAGGCGGCGGCCGTCAGCGCCCGCACCAGCCACAGCCGGTCGTCATCCGCGCAGAGGGTGAACACCTCCTCGAACTGGTCGACGATCAGCAGCAGGTCGTCGCACGCCTCGGACAGCAGGCCGCGCAGGGCGTGCGGGTCGGTGGCGAGTCGCTCACGGACGTGGGCCAAAGGCTGGTCGACGAGGCCGGCCACGACGGTCGCCACCTCCGTGACCGGGTCGGAGCCCGGGGTGAGGACCAGGACGGTGCGTTTTGATTCGGCGGCCAGCCCGGCGCGCAGCAGCGACGACTTGCCGGCGCCGGAGGCGCCGAACACCCCCACGAACGGTCGCTCGTCCACCAGGCGCGTCAAGGTCTCGGTCAGCGCCTCCCGGCCGAAGAACCGGTCGGCGTCCTGGACCTGGTAGGCCGCCAGCCCGACGTACGGCGACGACGCCTGCTCCTCCGCCGTGGCGTCGGAAGCGGCCAGCTCCCGCCACCGCTCCCGCCACGCCTCGACATCGCCCTCGCAGGCCGCGACGAACGCCACCGTCACCGCGAGGCTCGGCAACCTCCGCCCGGCCGCGGCCTCCGACAGCGCCGCCGCCGAATAGCGGGCTCGCCTGCCCAGTTCCCGGTACGACGGCTGTCCGGCCTGCCGCCGTAATCGCCGCAGATCACCGGCGAACCGAAGCAACGGCGTGTCCTCGACGCCCAGTTGACGTTCTTGACGTGGCACTGACCCCCCTTACGCCGACATCGTCGCAGGCGATCTTCATCACCGTCGGCAAGAGCTCGAAGTTGTACTTCCTCTGACATTCGAGCCGGGCCAGATGTTCGAGGTTCGTTGTTCAGTTTCCGGCGGCGAACCTGAACACGCCGCCTGCCCCTAGCGTCTGGCTCACTCCGCTCCCGATCGATCGGCCGTGCCCGGCGGGAGCCTCGCCTCAGAGAGGAATCGCATGCCGTTACCGAAGCAACACCGTCCACAGCGCGAACCGCGACCACCGCGTGGTCTCCCGCGGCGAGGTGCCCCATACGCGACCCGCGCCATGGCCGGTGACGCCACGCCCTCCCCGGCGCACGCTTTGGCCGGCGATCGTCGACGCGCGTGGCGACCGCTGATGCTCATCGCCGCGCTCATGCTCGTCCTGCTTCCCGGCGTGGCCCTGGCGACGCCCAGCCAGGCGGCCGGCCTGTTCACCTTCCGGGGGCACCTGCAGCAGTGGGCGACCGGCCGCTGCCTGGACGGCAACTATCAGGTGCTGTACACCAGCCCGTGCCAGGCCGGGAACAACTGGCAGACCTGGGAGATCAAGGGGAACTACGGCCCGCGCCCCGGGCACCGGGCCGGCACCCCCGACTACAACGTCGTCCAGATCCGCAATATGCACACCAAGCTCTGCATCGAAATGTTCGAAGGCACAATCGAAATAACCAGAGAATATACCTTGCGGATGCGCGACTGCGTCAGCGATCCGATCCACAACGACACCCAAGGGCTCGACGCCCGCGGCCCGAACTACAACAACGTCCAGTTCGTGAACCCCTTCGACGGCCCGATCTGCATCGACGCCGGCTCGAACGGCAAGGCCTACGCGCTGGAATGCAACTACGGCACCTACCAAACCTGGCGCCTGACCATGCGCCAGTGACCGCACGGGGCCCGGCGCCTCCGGTGCCGGGCTCCACCATCCCGGCCGGCCCAACCGGCGCTCGCCCGAACATTCGACGAACGCGGCAGGCCTGATCAGTTGGCCGGGGGCTGTACGGGTTGACGATCCACATCGGACCGAGCCGCACCGGGTCAGGCTCTGGCGTGTCCCGAACAGATGTCACAGGCCGGCGAGGAAGAGCAGGCTGGCGGCGACGAGGCCGATCTCGACGAGCAGGACGAACATGCGGTCGCTGACCCGTCCGACGAGCTTCTTTCCGGTCCATGCGCCGGCCAGGGTGGCCGGAGTGAGAACGGCGCCGTAAAGAACGACGCGGCTGGTGAGCAGGTCGCCGGCGCCGTAGGCGGCGATCTTGGTGAGATGCATGGTGAGGGCGGCCGCGGCTTCGGTGCCGATGTAGGCCGCCCGGGTCAGCCCGTAGGCCAGGAAGAACGGGGCGGTCAACGGGCCCACCGAGCCGAGCAGAGCCGAGCCGAGCCCGGAGGCGGCGCCGACGCCGATGAAGGCCCGGTCGCGGGGCTTGGCGGTGTGGGGGTTCCGCCGCCGCCAGATCACCACGCCGATCAGGAACCCCCCGAGCACCCTTTTCAAGGGGCTGAGCGGGGCGTGGACCAGCACGAGCGCGCCGGCGACCGCGAGGGGGACGGCGCCTAGGGCGAACCAGCCGACCAGCGGCCGGCGCAGTTCGCGGCGGTTGAGCCAGGCCCGGCCGCCGTTGCTGGACAGTTGGGTGAGCGTCAGCATCGGGACGGCGAAGCGCAGCCCGAACAGGGCGGTGAAGACGGGCAGCAGCAGTACCCCGCCACCGAACCCGGCTACCGCGGACAGCAGCGCCAGGGCGAACGCCGCCAGCGATGCGGCCGACAGTGTCGGCAGCAGGTCGAGGGTCACCGGTCCAGCCTGCCAGCGACCACACGCCGGTCACAGCCGGGCCGTCGTTGTCAGGGTGACGGCGGTCAGCGCGGCGAGCAGGGCCCAGGCGGGTGCGAAACCGCCGGTCAGGTCCGTGAGCAGGCCGAGCACGGGTGGCGCCAGGATGACCGCCACCTGGTTCCGCGAGGTGCGGCGTCAGAGATCTACAACCCTTGTCGGGGTGGGGACCAGATGGGGACCACACGCTATGCGTCCAGCCGAACAAGGCGCATGTCAGCGGACGCTATCTGAAGCGGCCTGAACGCTGTTGAGCTTGGAAACGCTCAGTCCAACGTCCTGGGGGTCAAGGGGTCGCAGGTTCAAGTCCTGTCGT
This sequence comes from Sphaerisporangium sp. NPDC005288, assembly GCF_040607475.1. Lineage (NCBI taxonomy): Bacteria > Bacillati > Actinomycetota > Actinomycetes > Streptosporangiales > Streptosporangiaceae > Sphaerisporangium > Sphaerisporangium sp. NPDC005288. The sequence continues at coordinate 231,272 of NZ_JBEXGT010000006.1, forward strand.
CCCGACAGACGAAAGGTCTGTCGACCTGGGAGTGATCCCAGTTCAACAGACCTTTCTGTATGTCGGCCGGCTCATCGCGTGTGGCTACACCACCCGCAGCCGGGGACCATTTGGGGACCGGCGCCCCGAGAAATGGGCACTCAACGCCTCTCCGGCATCGACGATCGAGCGCGCGCCGGGGACAGGTGCCGCTGTGTGGTGCTCAGTCAGCCATGACCAGCGATCTTCTAGGGCGTACACCGGAACGCCGGCAGTCGCCCACGGTCGCAGCTATCGGAGTCAGGCAGTATGGCGGGCGATCGTTGCCAGACACACTGTTGTGCCCGCTGGTGCTCGGACTCCCCCGGGAGAGTTCTTCCGGACGTTCATCGGCATTCTGCCGTCGACCAAGGGCTGTAGGCCGGAGCGTGCGTGGTGAGCCGGTGGGACCCCGGCCTGCGGCAGGGCAGGCCGAGGTCCCACCGGTGACCCGACGTTCCCGTCAGGAAATGGCGCAGCTGACGCCGTTGAGGGCGAACTGGTCAGGCTTGCCGGTATTGCCGGTATGGGTGGCCTGGAAGCCGATGTCGGTGGATCCGCCTGCTGCCAGCGTCCCGTTGTACGAGACGTTGCGCGCGGAGATCTGACCGCTGGAGCCGGTGTAGGTGGCGTTCCAGCCGCTGGTGATGGTCTGCCCGCCAGGAAGGGTGAACGCCAAAGTCCAACCGTTGATCGTTGATGTGTCACGGTTGGTGATGTGGATGCTGGCGGTGAACCCGTCGTTCCAGGAGTTCATCGTGTAGCCCACCTCGCAGGCACCGGACTGGCTCGGCGACGGAGTGGGACTCGGCGAGGGTGTGGGGCTCGGCGACGGAGTAGGGCTCGGCGAGGGCGTCGGCGTCGGCGTCGGCGACGGCGTGGGTGTCGGCGAGGGTGTGGGGGTCGGCGACGGCGTGGGGGTCGGGGCCGTGGAGAAGGTGATGTTGGAGACGTAGGAGTTGATGTTCCAGCTCGCGTCCGCGTCGGTCGAACTGGTGACGGGTTTGCCCTGGACGGTGAAGTTGGTGAAATGTACGCCGTTGATGTTCACGGCCGACGAACGACCGTGCAGGTTGACGACCTTCTTCACGTCGAAGGAGACGTTGGTGAAGTAGGCGTCGCGGATCGTCGCGGTGTACAACGTCATGTTGCTTTTCAGCCAGAGCTCGCCGACCAGGTACTTGCCCCGGGCGGAGTAAATGATGAAGGGGGCCAGGCTCTTGGGCAGCGGGGACGATTCGCGATGAGGGCTCCTTCTTCGTCGCCACGTACCCGCCCCTGGACGAGACCGCCTACCGGGGCAGCGGCCTCTCCGTCACCGGAGATGCTCAAGGCCGCTTCAGCATCGGACATCGTCACTTACCAGGCCTGGCGTCTGACCATGCGCCAGTGACCGCCTGGGGCCCGGCGCCTCCGGTGCCGGACCCCACCATTCCGAGGGGGGAGTTGGTGGCGCTCACCAAGGTTGAGCTGTTCGAGCAGATCCGCCGAGACTCGTGGCGTGAAGGATCAGGCAAGAGCTAGATGACGGGGAGTTCACCGCCGTCGACTGTCAGGCTTACTCCGGTGACCCACTGAGCCCGGTCCGATGCGAGGTAGGCGACGGCCTCGGCGATGTCGCGCGGGTCTCCGGGACGACCCAGAGGGATGCCCGCTGTGGTGGCGGCAAGCGGGACGTCCATCGCGTCGGCGAACTTCTGGCGGATCGCGTCGGCGCCCGGGGTGAGCACGTTGCCGGGGATGATCGTGGTGACGCGGATTCCGGCGGGCGCGAGCTCGGAAGCGAGCGCTTTGCTGTAGGTGTTGAGGGCGGCCTTGGCGGCAGCGTAGTGAGCCAATGGCGGCGCCGGCGTGAGGGCCGCTCCCGATGAGATGTTGACGATCACGCTGCCCGGCCCGGCCTCGCGCAGCGCCGGCAGCAGCGCGTTGTTGACCCTCACGGCGGACAGGTAGTTGAGGTCGAGTGCGTCGGTCCATTCGTCGTCGGGGATGGATGAGATGCCCCCGATGTGGGCGCGTGCCGCCGCCGCGTTGTTGACCACGATGTCGACGCCGCCGAGTTCGCCGAGCGCCGCCGCAGTGAATGCCTGCACGCCTGCGAGCGTGCCGATGTCGCCCTGGATGAAGGTGGCGGCCTTCGGCGTCTCGTCGGAGGCGTTACGCGCCGTGGTGACGACGGTCGCGCCGCCGTCGAGCAGCCGCTGCACGATGGCCGCGCCGATTCCGCGAGTGCCTCCCGTGACGATCGCGCGCTTTCCTGCGAACTCAGTGGTGTCGGGCGAAGTGCCAGTTCTGAACATACGGTCCACAATAACGGGTTCTGGACCGATCGTCCAGAAGTTCTGGACCGGTAGTTCAGAACGACGTACCATGGAGGCATGGGGCGACCACGGAAATTCAGCGAGCAAGACGTCCTGGCCGCTGCGCGCCGGCAGTTCAACGAAACCGGCTACCACGGCACCTCGGTCGACGATCTCTCCCGCGCGACAGGGCTCAGCAAGGGAAGCCTCTACGGCGCGTTCGGCGACAAGGAGGCCCTGTTCCAGCGAATCTTCGAGGAGTACTGCGCGAACTCCGACGAGGACGCCGCCGCCCTGCTCGAAGGCCCGGAGGACCAGGCCCTCGACCGTCTCCGCAAATGGCTCACGGCGCCGGACGACCACACCGGTAGGCCTGGCTGTCTGCTGGCCAAGGCCACGGCCGAACTGGCGTCGGAGAACGACGCCATCGCGACCAGGTCACTCGCGGCGTACGAAATGCTGCTCGACAGCTGCCGCCGGCTTGTCGAGCAGGCGCAGCGCGCCGGGCACGTGGATCCGGCCGCCGACGCCGAGGTGCTCGGCGGACTGATCCTCACCACGCATCGCGGGCTCGAAGCACTCGCCAAGGCAGGGATCGACGCGAAGACCAGGAACCGAATCGCCGACGCCGCGATCGACAGCATCGCACTGCCGGTTTCTTGACCCTGGAGCCGGCAGTTCCCGTCTGCAGTGCCGCACCGGTCGAGTTCCATGGCGGTTCCCGGCTGATCGGCCGGTTCAGAACCTCGGTGACCTCCTACGATCGTACGACGAACACCGCCGGCGGCTCATTGCGTCGCGGACCTGGCGGGAGCAGGTGCCGCCGGAGCCGGCCTGCCGGTCCGCGAAGCCGGTGCGGGAGCTCCGGGGTGAGCCCGACCGCGCGGTCGAGCCTCCGGTAAATGCGTTGCGGGGGCCGGAACGGGCGGGCATGCTGGGTTGATCGAGCGGCGGCGAGCGCTGCCTGGACTAAGGAGGGCTGACGGATGGCCATCACTGTGCTGCGGCATGTCCGCATCAGTCCGACCTCTTTGTTCAGGAGCACACCCGTTGTCTTCCGAGTACGAACTCTCTGATTCCCATTCCGACCTCGACTCCCGCTGGTCCGGTTTCACCGGTGACGAGTCTCCATCAGCTCCGGCCGACGCCTTCGTCTTCGAGTTCCATTCGGTCGACGAGGAGCTGGGCCCGGATCAGCGGTGGTCCACCTGGCTTCAGGTCGAGCGCGGTTCTCGCGGCCCGGAACCACGCCCCTCGTGGGTTGTGACGGAACAGGCTGCGATCGACACCGAGCTCGGCGTCCTCAAAACCGGTAAGGAAGCCGACGTCTTCCTGCTCGAACGGGCCGTCGAAGCCATCGGCGACAACCTGGCGAAGTCCTCGCTGCTGGCCGCGAAACGGTATCGCACCGAGGAACACCGGTCCTTCCACCGCAGTACGTCGTACGTCGAAGGCCGCCGTACCCGCAACAGCCGCGACAGCCGGGCGATGGCGAAGAAGACCTCGCACGGTCGTGGCGTCGCGGCCGGTCAGTGGGCGTACGCCGAATGGGACGCCCTCAATCGGCTGTGGAAGGCCGGCGTCCCGGTGCCGTATCCGGTGCAGGTGGACGGCACCGAGCTGCTGATGGAGTTCATCGACGACGGCGAGGGCGGTGCCGCGCCCCGGCTCGCCCAGGTCCGGCCGTCGAAGGAGCTGCTCGGCGTGTACTTCGAGCAGCTCCGCGACGGCATGCGTGAACTGGCCCGCGCGGGGCTCGCGCACGGCGACCTGTCGCCGTACAACGTCCTCGCGCAGGCCGAGCGGATCGTGATGATCGACCTGCCCCAGGTCGTCGACATCGTGGGCAACCCGAAGGGCATGGACTTTCTGATGCGCGACTGCCACAACATGGCCACGTGGTTCACCCACCGCGGGCTCGAGATCGATGAACAGGAGCTGTTCGCCGACCTGCTCACAATGGTGTTCTGATCGCCTCCTGCGGAACGCGGTCGAAGCAGACCGCCCAGGACCCGGCCCCTCAGCAGCACAAAGCGCGGAACGTGGCAGGACCGCTCCACCGGTTGGTCGGGGGACGCCGAGCTCGCCGTGCCGATCTGCCGTCGGCGATCGCGTCGCCGGGTCCTTATGGGCGAACGCGGATGATCGGCTTCCCTTCGGCCCGCTCGGTCGGGTTGAGGGCGGCGACGGCGTCGTCGAGGGTCGCGATGTCGCCGATGTTCGCCCGCAGTCGTCCGTCCCGCACGCGCCGGGCGATCTCGCCCAGCTGAGCACGGTCGGACACGACGACGAAGTCGATCGCCAGGCCGTCGGCGGGCCGCGCCTCCGGCGGCCCGGTGACGGTCACCAGCGTTCCTCCGGGGCGAACCAGGCCTGCGGACCGCGTCCCGATGTCGCCGCCGATGACGTCGAACACCAGGTCGACTCCGCCGGCATCTTCCAGGGTGTCTTCCTCGAGGTCGAGGAACTCCTGCGCGCCGAAGTCGAGCGCCGTCTGCCGGCCGGCGGCGCGTCCGGTGCCGATGACGTAGGCGCCGGCCTCGCGTGCGAGCTGCGTCGCCATCGAACCGACCGCGCCGGCCGCACCGTGCACGAGGACGCTCTGCCCCGCCTGGAGGCGGCCGTGCTCGAACAGCCCCTGCCACGCGGTCAGACCCGGCATCACGACGCTCGCGCCCACCGTGAAGTCGATGTCGCCCGGGAGTGGGGCGAGGTTACGCGCCTCGACGGCCGCGTACTCCGCCAGGGTGCCGTCGCGGTACCAGTCCGTGAGGCCGAACACCCGCCGGCCCACCGACAGCCCCGTCGTCCCATAACCGAGAGCGCTGACCACTCCGGCCACCTCGTGGCCCGGGATCGACGGCGTCCGGTCACGGCCGAGGCGGTCGGCCCAGGTCGAGGGCCACTCCAACTCGGTCCAGGTGAACCCCGACGCATGACCAGCACGTCGTTGATCCCAGCCTCGGGCCTGGGTCGCTTCGCCAGCGTCATCCCGGCGGTTCCCGCGGCCTGGTCCGTCACCACGATCGCCTTCACCCGACACCTCCCTGTATGCGGTCCCGGCCGCCACGCCATGGACATTGTATGGACTATATCGTCCATCATGGTATCAGCGCAGATGCACCCGGCCGGACGAGGGCGTATCTTCGCGACCCTCTGATGTGGTGCTTCTCCTCATCATGGAAGGTTACGGAGACCTGCCGCTCGATGTCACGCCAGATATTGTGGACGTTATAGTCCTGGATCGCGTTGGTGGAGGCATGGGTGGCGGCGGGACGCGTCCGTGCGGCTCGGCCCGCGTCGCGCAACGCCCCCCGGCCATGATCGAAGCCATCTGGCACCCCTGCACCACCGGCCTGACCGGCGGTCGACCACTGACACCAACCGCCTAGAGGAGAACCGGGGTCGAGCGGGACCATGTGGTCCATAGGGCGGCTGCGATCAGACGGGGTAGCCTGAGGACTGTGAGCAGGCCGGAGAACGCACAGCCGGGGCAGAGGATGACGCCACGTGGGACCGCCACCCGTGCGCGCATCGTGGCGGCCGCTGTCGAGCTGATGTACGTGAAGGGAGTGAACGCGACCACGCTGGACGACGTCCGGGCCGCGAGCAATACCAGCAAATCTCAGCTTTACAACCACTTCCCGGACAAGGAGGAACTGGTCCGCGCCGTCGTCGCGGCGCGCGCCGCGCAGGTCCTCGAGCGTGAACGCGGCAACCTTCAGCGCTTGAAGTCGTTCCGCGGCCTGGTCCGCTGGCGCGACGCGCTGGTGCAGCAGAACTCGTTGCGGAAGGGCGCCTACGGCTGTGCGCTCGGCTCGCTGGCCAGCGAGCTCGCCGACCAGGACGACCAGGCCCGCGCCACACTCGCCGAGTCGTTCGTGGAATGGGAAGGGTTGCTCGCCGCCGGCCTGGGGCGGATGCGGGACAGCGGGGTGCTCAAGCCGGACGCCGACCCGGAGAAGCTTGCCACGAGTCTGATGGCGGCCTTGCAAGGCGGGTACCTGCTCGCGGAGACCGCTCATGACATCAAGCCCATGGAGGTCGCCCTCGATATGGCGCTCGACCACGTGAAGTCGTTCCTCACGGCGTGACGGCCGTTTGCGCGGACGTAGCCGAGGGCTGTGTCCAGGGCCACCTCCAACCGCCGCACGTCGCGGGTGGTGCGGGCGAGAAGCGGACCATCCTGTAGCGGGGCCGTCAGGCTGGTCGCGAGAGTCTCAGGATCGGCATCCGCCGCAGCTCGCTGCTTTCCCGAATCCGGCTGATTCCGCCTGCCGGGAGCGACTCGAATGCCGCGATGCCCTCGCGAACCGCCGACCGTCCGGCTTCATCGCCGTCGGCGAGCAGTTGGACCAGGTCGTCCAGCGGCCGGATTCCGTCGTCGCGCCTCTACTCCAGGCGGACCACCTCGTCCCGCCGTTGGACGAGGTCTCGTGCCGAGTGCAGGTTGTTCGGCAATGGGTTCCAGCGCAGGTCGTCATGGTGCGACTCCCACCGGCTCGGGGCCGAAGCCCGACTCGGGCCGTCCGGCCGATCGGCCCATCGGTGAACGCGGCTCTTGATGCGCGTCAGGCGCCTGCCCCTGATGTGCCGTGGAAGGACCTTCGCTGATGAGCGGCAGCCACAGCACGAACCTGGCCCCACGTGGCGAGTCCTCGACTGTGAGCGTGCCGCGGTGGGTGTGAGCGATGTCGCGCGAGATGGCCAGGCCGAGCCCGCTCCCGCCCGGGTCGCGGCGGCGGCCGTCGTCGAGGCGGACGAATCGGTCGAAGACGCGTTCACGGTGGGCCGGCGGGATGCCTGGCCCGTCGTCGGCCACCGTGACCGCGACCCCGTCGTCGGTCGGCTCGACGGTGACCTCCACGGCTGACTCGGCGTGCCGCAGAGCGTTGGCCAGGAGGTTTTCCAGTACGCGGATCAGTTGCAGGCGCGAGCCGCGGATCTCCAGCCCGGCGGGCGCGTTGACGTTGATCGGCACGGACGAGGACCGCGCGCTGACCTCGGCGGCGACGAGCCGGCCGAGATCGATCTTCGCCGGCGGCAGCGGATCGGCGGCCCGGAGACGGGCGAGCAGCAGCAGGTCGTTGACGATCGCCTCCAGTCGGCCGGCGGTGGTCAACGCGCTCCGGAGTGCGTCCTTGGTGTCGATGTCGTCCGGGTAGAGCAACGCCTCCTCCAACTGCGTGCGCAGCCCCGCGATGGGGCTGCGCAGCTCGTGGCTGGTCGTGGAGGCGAACCGGCGTATGCGTTCCACTGCGCCCTCAAGCTGACCGAGGGTCTGATTGGCGGTGGTGGCGAGCCGGCTGATCTCGTCGTCGCCCCCCGGTTCCGGGACGCGCAGGCTGAGGTCGCTCACCGTGATCTGCGAGATTCGGGCCCTGATCGCCTCGACGGGACGCAGCGAGCGCCCCACCAGCACCCATGCGGTCCAGGCCACGATCCCGGTGACCAGGACGACCCCCGCCGCGATGGCGTACTCGAGCTCATGGGTGGCCAGCAGGTCCGGCTCCGGAACGCCTGCGTAGACGACGCCCGCGTCCGGTGCCGGAGTCAGGCGGATGGCCTGCATCAGGATGCACCGGCCGTCCGCCGGGCACTCGCGGTACGGCTGGAAGCGGGCGTCGGGCGGGGGCCGGAGCTTGCTCAGCGGGACGGTCGCGGAGGCCTTGCGGCTGGAGTTCAGGACCCGGTGATGGATGTCCACGACCTGGATGAGGTCGATGGGCGGGTGGGCGGGTATCGGTTGCGGCACCGTGCCGCCGCGAGCGATCGGGCTCCACAGGCTCGCCACCCGCTCGGCCTGGCTGAAGGCCTCGTACCGGATGTGGGAGTGGATCGCCAGGTTCAGCGTCGCGCCGAGTGCCACCAGGATGCCGGCCGCGAACAGCGCCGCGATGAGGGTGCACCGAGCCCGGACGGAGCGCGGGCGTCGAAGAAGCGGCATATCACCTCCGGATGTCAGAGCCGTCGAGCCGGTAGACGGCCGGCGCCCCGCGACACGCCGTCAGGCATGCGCCTTCACCGGCTGCTCGGCCACGGTGCCGAGCGGGTTCTCGACCGAGACGTCGCGAATCGGTCGTGCGGCCGCCGTCATGACCGTCGGTGTCCATGTCGTCGCTCACAGCGGCGTTCGCCGCCCCGCGACCAGGATGCCCCGAAGGAGTCGGGACGGTGCGGATCGACTATGGCATTCTGGACTATATAGTCCGCGACTATGATACAGGGCGTCCTTGAGTGGTGCGCTCGCTCGCTGACGGGACTGCCCGACGGTAGGCGCTGCACCTGATCGACCACGTTTCCGTGCTCGACCGGCACGGTGAAGCCGGGCCGCGCCGCTCTGGCTCACATTGGACGGTTTCGTCCAGTAAACAGTGCAAGACGGCACTCTGTTCCGTCAGCCGCGCCGGCGCAGACGTCGAACCGCTCCTTCAGGGGTCCCGTGCCCGGCTTCGGGGTCGCGCCCCGCGCCGCGGCGGGTCAGGAGAGGGTCACTCGGTGGTCGCGCATCCAGGCGTCGAGTTCGACGAGTTGGACGAGGAGTTGTGCGGCGCTGGCGCCGCCGGGGAGTTGTGCGTTCAGTTGGCCGGTGTCGATCTGGCGCAGGAGGTCGCTGAGGCGGGGGGTGTCGAACATTCCGTGCAGGGGGGAGTCGCCGGCGTTCGTTATGCGCATCACCTCGTGTACCAGGGCTTTTTCGTGGGACGGGTTCTGGACGTGGGGGTAGGCGCTCTTCTGGCGGTTCAGTGTGGTGGGGGGGAGGATGTCGGCCATCGCCTGCTTGAGAAGGCTTTTCAGGCCGTTGGCGCATTTCATGGACCAAGGGACGTTCCATACGTACTGGACCAGGCGGTGGTCGCAGAACGGCAGGCGTACGTGGAGGCCCTGTGCGGCGCTCATGCGTTCCTTGCGGTCCAGGACCACGGCCAGGGGGCCGGCCATTCCCAGGTACAGGACTTCGCGCATGCGTGCGTCCAGGCCCTGTTCGCCTGGCAGGCTTGGCACTTCGCCGAGGAGTTGTGCGTACCGGGCCTTTTCGTCGCCGTCCTGGGCGAGGTCCGGGGTCAGGTAGTCGGCGAGTTTGGGGCCGTCGCCGAGCCAAGGGAAGGTGTCGCGGCGGATCAGGGCGGGTTTGAAGAGGTAGGGGTATCCGCCGAAGAACTCGTCGGCGGCCTCACCGGACATGGCCACGGTGGTGTCCTGGCGCATGCGACGGAACAGCAGGTACATCGACGCGTCGAACTGGCCCCAGCCGGGGAGGTCACGTGCGCGGCGGGTCGCCGGGATCACGTCGAGCAGGTCCTGCATCGTCGCGGTGAGAGTGGTGTGCCTGCTTCCCATGTGTTCCGCTGCCGCGGCGGCGTACGGGCTGTCCACGTCGGGTCGTAGTTCGGTCGGCGCGAAGTGGGCCTTGTCGCTGTCGAACTCGACGCAGTACGTGTCGAGGGGGTACGGCAGGGAGCGGGCCGCCAGTGCGGCGACCGAGGTCGAGTCGACGCCGCCGGACAGCATCGCGGCGCAGGGGCCGGAGGCGGGGAGCTGGGTCGCCACGGCTTCGTGGAGAAGTTCCCTCACGTGTTCGGCGGTCTCGGCGGGGGTGTGGGGGTGTGGTTCGCTCGTCAGGCGCCAGTAGGCGCGCGAGACCGGGCCGTGGTCGGGGGTGTAGGTGATGACGTGCGCGGGTTTCACCTCGTGTACGCCGGCGAGTGGTGTCTCACCAGCGAGTGTGAGGCGCGGCTGTAGCACGATCGTCATCAGGGAGCGGTCGAGGCGCGGAGTGAACAGGGGGTTCGCCATGATCCCCTTGGGGAGGGAGGCGAACAGGATCCCGCCGGGGTAGGGGTGGTAGTACAGCGGCTTCAGGCCCATGTGGTCCCGTGCCAGCAGCAGTCGCCGGTCGCGTCCGTCCCAGACGGCGATCGCGAACGCGCCGACGAGGCGGGTGACGAAGTCCGCGCCGTGCGTCAGGTAGGCCCGCAGCAGCACGTCGGTGTCGGTGGCGGCGGGGGCCAGGTTCAGGGACCGGCGGACGGCGGCCAGGTTGTAGATCGCGCCGTCGTACACGAGCGCGACGGGCCCCTCGTGCGAGGAGGGGCCGCTGTGCGCGGGGAACAGCGCCGGCTGAGGGCCTTCGGTGGTGCCGGGGGTGGTGAGCTCGCGGTGGCCGAGCGCCGCGTGCCGGGTGATGTGGACCGCGCCCGCGTCGGGACCGCGGTCGCGCATCGTGTCCGTCATGGCGCGCACGATGTCCGCCTGCTCCGTCAGGTCGCGTTCGACGTCGATCCATCCGATGAGACCGCCGCTCATCTGGTCAGCTCCCCTGTTGGTCGTTGGTGGTCGAAGCTTCATGACAATCCGGCGTACGCGGGTCGGTCCGGAGACCGCCGCTCATCCGGTCGGCTTCCCTGTGGGCGTGAGTGGTCCGAGCCTGGTGAGCACCCGGCGTAGGCGGGTCAGTGCCTCGCGGGTGCGGTCGTGCGGGTGGACGAGCGCGATGCGCAGGTGGCCCGCGCCGGGGTTGAGGCCGCGCTCGGTGTCCGTGCCGAGGTAGCGGCCCGGCATCACCGTCACGGCCTCTTCGCGCCACAGCCGGCGCGCGGCCTCCTCGTCGTCGGGTACGGGGAACCAGAGGAAGAATCCCGCCTCGGCCCGCTGGTAACCGGGCAGATCGTCGAGCAGTTCGTCCGCGGTGTCCCAGTTGGCGCTCACCGCGGACCGCAGGTGCGCGACGTGCGCGTCGTCGGCCCACAGGCGTGCCGCCACCGCGCACACCGGCGCCGCCTGGGAGACACCGCAGGTGCGGTTGTGGTTCGCGTACGCCGCCACGCTCGCCGGGTCACCGATCACGAAACCGGACCGCAGGCCCGGCATCCCGGACCGTTTGGACAGGGTGTGCAGGACCAGGAAGCGTCCCGCTTCACCGGCCGTGCCGGACGTCAGGAACCCGTCGTGCGCGGACGCGGCGTGGACGAGGTCGATGTAGCACTCGTCGACGACGAGCAGCGCGCCGGCCGCGCGCGCCGCCGCGCTCATGGCGCGCACCGTGGCAGGGGTGTGCGTCTCACCGCGGGGGTTTCCCGGTGAGCAGACGACGACCGCGGCGACACCCCGGTGAGCTTCTACGGCGGCGGGGACCTCCGGCGCGTGGCCGTAGAGGATCGCACGGCCTCCCGCGGCCTCCACCGCCGCGTGGTAGGTGGGGTAGAAGGGGTTCGGCAGGACGACCGCCGGAGCGCGCGAGTGGACGGCGAGGGTGATGGCGGCCGTGACGGCCTGCTTCGTGCCGGGCGTCGGCTCGATGGCGAGCGATCCTTCGTCCACGGCGGCGCGCAGGTGGGGGCCGAAGCGGCGTTCCAGCCAGCCTGTGTAGGCGGCCCGGAGTTCGGGTGTGCCGCCGAGCGGGGGGTAGCGCGTCCAGCCGTCCACCTCACCGAGGAGACGGCCGTCCACCGGCGGCGTGACGAGACGGGCCTCGCCGAGATGGAGGGGGATCGTGGTGACGCCAGGGGGCGCGGGGATTCCCGCCAGGAGCGCGCGCAGCCGGTCGAACGCGCTCGGTGCCGACGTCGGTCGCGTCGATGGCATCGAGGGTCAGTCGCGGACGAGGTCGTTAAGGGCCGTCTTGCCGCGGGTGCGCTCGTCGGCGTACTTGACGATGATCGCCGCGGAGATCGAGATGTCGGGATTGTTCGGGTCGACACGGGAGCCCGGGACGACGACGGCGTTCTCGGGGACCTCGCCGTAGGTGACCTTTCCCGTGGCGCGGTCGACGATGGGGGTGGACCTACCGAGGAACACCCCCATGCCGAGCACGGCACCACGCCTCACGACCACTCCTTCGGCGACCTCCGAGCGCGCGCCGACGAAGACGTCGTCCTCGACGATCACCGGCTGCTCACCGAGGGGTTCCAGGACGCCGCCGATGCCGGCCCCGCCGGAGATGTGGCAGCGCGCACCGATCTGCGCGCAGGAGCCGACGGTGGCCCAGGTGTCGATCATCGTGCCGGGGCCGATGTAGGCGCCGACGTTGACGAAGCACGGCATCAGCACGGCCCCGGGCGCCACGTACGCGCCGTGGCGGACGACGCCGCCGGGGACCACACGCAGGCGCGCTTCGCGGAAGGCGGCGTCGTCCCAGTCCTCGAACTTGAGTGCGATCTTGTCGAAGCTCTTCGGTCGCCGCGGGCCGCCGGCGCCGACCTCGTTCCGGCGGGTCAGGAACGACAGCAGGATGACCTTCTTCACGAAGGTGTCGACCACCCACTCCGGCCCCTCCGGCCGCGCCGCGCGCAGCTCTCCGCGGTCGAGGGCCTCAAGGCCGGCGGTGACATGGGGTGCGAGAGCCGCGAGGTCGTCCTCGGACAACGACTCCCGGCGCTCGAAGGCGGTCTCGACCATGCTTCTATCCACGATCAAACTCCCAGCGGACGGTCGCCATGTAGTCCTCGTAGGTCTCGGCACGCCGGATCTCCACCACGTCGCCGGCGCTGGTGAGCATCAGCTCGGCGGGTCGCAGGCGGCCGTTGTAGGTGAAGCCCATGGCGTGGCCGTGGGCTCCGGTGTCGTGGATGAGCGCGATGTCGCCGTCACGTGGCTCCGGCAGCTCGCGGTCGACGGCGAACTTGTCCATGTTCTCGCAGAGCGCGCCGACGACGTCGAACCTGCCGACGGGCCGTCCCTCGGCGTAGGGGAGGGAGAGGTGGTGGTAGGCGCCGTACATGGCGGGCCGCATCAGCGACGACATCGACGCGTCCACCCCGGCGATCTGGTGGCCTTTGCGGCAGCGGTTGATGACGCGTGTGACCAGGACGCCGTGCGGGCCGGTCACGTACCGGCCGATCTCGGTGATGACACGCGGCCCGTCGACGCCGAAGAACTTCTCCCGCGCCGCGAGGATCTCCTCCGCGTAGGCGGTGATGTCGATGGGTCTGTCGTCCAGGCGGTAAGGGATGCCGAGACCGCCGCCGACGTTCACGTACTCCAGCTCGATCCCGGCCTCGTCGGCGACACGCGCGCCGAGCCGGATGACGTCGGCGGCGGCCTGCGCGGCGCGGCCGGTGTCGAGCTCGTTGGCGCACGTCATGCCGTGGATGCCGAACCGCCGCGCGCCTCGGGCCGCCGCGTCCGCGTAGGCGGCGGCGAGTTCGCCGGCGGGGACGCCGAACTTGCTGTGCGCCGCGTCGCCCATGAGCGTGGAACCGGCGGCGAGACCGGTGGGGGAGACGCGGAAGGCGACGACCTCGGGAAGCTCGTCGACTTTCTCCGCGAACGACCTGTCGTCGAACGTTATGAGCGCGCCGGCCTCGCGTGCCGTCCTGTATTCGGACAGCGCGGTGTTGTTGGAGGTGAAAACGACGTCGCCGCCCCGCGCGCCGACCGCCTCCGCGAGACGCAATTCCACCGGAGAAGAACAGTCGAAACCGCTTCCCGCGGCGTGCAGCAACGCGAGGACGGCCGGGTTGGGCAAGGCCTTCACCGCGAAATACTGCCGGTAGGGGATTTCGCTGAACGCGCGGGCCAGCGCCGTGTGTGCGGACACGATTCCGCGGGCGTCGTAAATGTGGAACGGGGTGCCGTGGTTCGCGACGATCTCGGGAAGCCGCGGCAGCAGTCGCTCCGCGAATTCAGCCGACATTGGCAAGGCGGGATCCGATCATCCTGGTACGAACGCGACGCATATCGTGCGGTTGCGCATGCCGCTCACCGGCCGCTGGTAAGGAAAGTAGTAGCTTTCCTCCGGCTCGAACCCGAAAGACGCCAGGCTCTTGTGCAGATAATCCCTCGCGATGAACCAGAACCCGTCCACGTGCTCGTGCGGCGCGAAGTCGGCCTTGCCGTCGCGTGGAGCGTCGTTGGACAGGATCAGGTAGGTCCCCGGCCGCAGGGCCAGGTCGCGGAGTTTGCCGAGCGCGGGGGCCAGTTCCTCGGTGGCGTCGAAGAGGTGGCCGAGCAGGCCGTCGGCGTAGACGGCCGACACGTCCGCGGCGTCCTCCGGGCGCAGCTCGAAGAAGTCGACGGTGCGCGCGTCGACCCCCTTCTTCCTGGTCAGCTCGACGGCTTCGGCGTTGCAGTCGATGGCGCGCACGTCGCGGCCGTGCGTGACCAGGTCGGCTTCGACGAAGCCGTTGCCGCAGCCGAGCGACAGCACCGTCGCCTCGGGCGCGGTCAGCATGCGGATCTTGAGAGTGATGTGCGATCGGTACTCGGGGACGTAGGTCGACGGGGTGACCGAGTCGTTGAAGGCGTCGCCGTTCTCCCAGATGTCGTAGATGCTCTGAGGAGCGGAGCCGACGGAGCGTGGCAGGCAATAATAGTCGTGAATGCGAGCGAGCTCCGGTTCGGATCGTGGCACCCTGTCCCTCCCTGGTCTAACCGGTGTCTAAACCATGCCAGTGGGATGGATTCTCGCCTTTGAGTTTTCCAGCCATCGAACACGCGGCAGGAGCGTAACACGCGGCCGGCGGCCGGCAAAGGGTTGTATCAATTGCTGGACCGACCAAGATCCCATTATGTGCCGCCCGTATGGGAGTGAGCGGTTTGTAACATGTTAACCGCCTAGTCAGTGCCGGTGAGCGGATTTCGGCGCGGCACTTATCGCGGCCGGCTGCGGGACCGATATCGGGGGGTGAAAGTTTCTCGCTATCTTGCGTGCCGCTGTGACGGTGTCGTATGCTCCGGCCGTCGCCGCTACGGGTTCTATGCGAGGTTTAGCCATGCCCGAGTTGATTCCCATTACGGAAACCATTGGCACTGAAGTCCGCGGAATCGATGTCACAGGTCGTATTTCAGATCACGACTTCGAGCGCATCTATCGGGCGTGGATCGACACCACCATTTTGCTGATCAGGGGCCAGAAGATGACCCCGGCGCAGCAGGTGGAGTTCACCCGCAGATTCGGTGAGGTGCTCACCTACACACGGTCCCGGTTCAACGCCGACGACCACCCCGAGATACTCGTCCTGTCGAATCTGACCCGCGACGGCAAGCCGATCGGCTCGGCGTACAGCGGCCGCGTGTGGCACAGCGACGGCGCGTACCTGACCGACCCGCCGACGGGATCGATGCTGTACGCGCGCGAGATCCCGCCGGTCGGCGGGGACACGTGGTACGGCAACATGTACGCCGCCTACGACGCGCTCCCGGCCGAGATCAGGGACCGGATCGCCGACCTCAAGGTCGTGATCAGCCGCGTCCAGTCCCGGCCCTACAACTACCCCGACCGGCCGCCTCCCACCGCCGAGGAACGCGAGGAGTGGGTGGACGTCGCGCACCCCATCGTCAAGGTGCACGAGGTGAGCGGACGCAAGGCACTGTACGTCGGCGGCAACGTGCCGTGGCGCATCGAGGGGATGGACGAGGAAGAGAGCCGGCCGCTCATCACGTTCCTGCAGGAGTTCGCCACGATGCCGCGTTTCACCTACCGGCACCGATGGCAGGTCGGCGACATCATCCTGTGGGACAACCGCAGCGCCATGCACATGGCCACCTACTACGACGACGTCAACCACCGGCGCCTGATGCACCGGACCACTCTCGCGGCGGCCCGTTAGATGCGGGCCGACTACATCATCGTGGGGGCCGGCGCGGCGGGGTGCGTGCTGGCGTCGCGGCTGTCGGAGGACCCCGGCACACGAGTGCTCCTGCTGGAGTCGGGGTCGCGGCGGCGCAGCCCGCTGCTGTCGATCCCGGCCGCCGAGACCATCCTCATGGGGAACCCCAGGTACGACTGGTGCTTCGAGACCGACGCCGATCCGACGATCGGCGGCCGGAGCGTGAGCATTCCACGCGGACGCCTGCTCGGCGGGTCCAACCAGATCAACGGCATGATCTTCGTCCGCGGTCAGCGCGAGGACTACGACGAGTGGGAACGCCTCGGCAACCCCGGCTGGTCGTGGGCCGGCGTCCTGCCGTACTTCAAGAGCCTGGAGCGTACGGGGATCGGCGGGCCGAGCCGGGGCGGCGAAGGGCTGATCAGCGTCGGACTGCCGCGTGAGCGGGACGAGCTGTGCGACGCGTTCCTGCTGGCCGCGCAGAAGGCCGGATACCCGGAGAACCCCGACTACAACTCCGGCGACCAGGAAGGATTCGGCTACTACCAGGTCAACCACGACGGTGGCCGCCGCTCGTCGGTCGCCGGGACGTATCTCCACCGTGCGCTGCGCCGGCCCAACCTGACCGTGCTCACCGACGCGCACGTCACCCGCCTCAGGTTCGACGGCAAACGCTGCGTCGGCGTCACCTACCGCCACCAGGGCCGCAGCCGGCAGGCCGACTGCGGCCGCGAGGTGATCGTCAGCGCCGGGACCGTCCAGTCGCCGCAACTGCTCGAACTGTCGGGGGTCGGCTCCGCCGACGTGCTCGCCGCGGCCGGGGTGCCGGTCGTGCACCACCTGCCAGGGGTGGGCGAGCACTTCCGCGACCACTACGCGACCCGGCTGCGCTGGCGGGTCACCCGTCCCATCACCTTCAACGAGCGCTCGCGCGGCCTGCGCCTGGCCCGCGAGGTCGCGACGTACCTGACGCGCCGCCGCGGCCTGCTCAGCCTTCCCATCGCGCTCGGCCACGGCTTCGTCCGCTCGTCCGACGCCGAGCCGCGGCCCGACATCCAGTTCCACTTCGCCCCGGCCAGCTACGGCGCGGGAGCGACCCGGCGGCTCGACACCGCGCCCGGTATGACCGTCGGCGTCTATCCGCTGCGGCCGGAGTCCGCCGGGTCCATCCACATCAGGTCCGCCGACGCGACGGCCCCTCCGGCGATCCGGCCGCGTTTCCTCGCCGACGAGGCCGACCGCGCGCGGCTGGTCGCCGGGATGCGCGTCGCGCGCCGCGTCGTCGAGGATCCGGCGCTCGACGCGTTCCGCGCGTTCGAGCTGATCCCGGGAAAGGACGTCCAGACCGACGACGACCTGGTCGCCTACGCGCGGGAGAACGGCGACACCTCCTACCACCCGGTGGGGACGTGCCGGATGGGCCCCGACCCGATGTCCGTCGTCGACCACCGGTTGCGCGTCCACGGCCTGTCCGGGCTGCGCGTGATCGACGCGTCGGTGATGCCGGCCATGGTCTCCGGCAACACGAACGCCGCGAGCATGATGATCGGCGAGAAAGGCGCGGCCCTGGTCACCGCCGACTCGAGGGAGAACGCATGAGGTTCGACTACGTACGCAACAAGGCCGCCGCCGGGACCTACCGCCACTGGCGCGGCGCCTTCTGGCCGCCGTCCGAGGCCTACCAGCTGGCGTGCCTCGACCTCGCGGCCGAGACCCCGGACCTCGGGGGAGGTCTCCTCGCCGGGCTGGCCGCGCTGAAGACGGTCATCGACGCCGAATGGCAGCACCTCAAGGAGACGGCGGGGGAGGACACGCGGCGGTTCCACGCTCCGGCGCTGGTCGCCTCCGCGATGCGTGACATCGCCAAGCACCTGCCGGACGACGCCGGCCGGCGCGCGCTCGCGCTGCGCGCCGACGCCGTCGAGCACGGCTACACGACCGAGGCGTTGTGCGAGCTCGCGGAGCTGCGTGAGGACGTGACGCTCGTCGCCAACCACCTCGGCACCTGGTCGGGGAAGGACCCCGGCGGGTTGCCGACGGCGTTCGCCTGCCGGGGCGACGAGACGGGACAGCGGTTCGTGGACGCCGCGCTCGCCGAGCGCGACAAGGTCGAGCCGTACCTGCGCACGCTCATGGTCGACCTCCGGCTCGGCGACCTGCCGGCGTTCGGCGCGACCCGGTTGTTCTTCATGGCCGGTGAGGGGAACCTGCACCCCAAGCACATCGCGTACTTCCTGCCGGAGGACGAAGGCGTCGGCCGGTCGCCGTACATGAAGACCTACTACTTCCGCAACACCCACCGCGCCATCCTCGACACGGTGTCCGGGCCGCTCTCCGCGCGGTACGTGCGCGGGGGGAACGGGTTCGACCCGGCGGACGAGCGGTTCGCCGGCATTCCGACGCTCGGTGTGCTCGGCCACGAGTTCGGCCACTTCGTGCACCGGCCCGCGACCGACTTCGGCCCGCTGCGGACTGCCGACAAATGGGCCGTCGGAGTGCTCCAGGAGACGGCCGCCGACGTGTTCGGCGTCCTGGTCCTCGCCGAGGTGTGGGCCGAGCAGCTCGGGCTGGACAAGGCCGACGTCATCGCGTACTACCTGGCCGAATGTCTGCGCTACGTGGACCGCGGCCTCGGCACGTTCCCCGACAGCGACGGCATGTTCCTCCAGTTGTCCTACCTGGCACAGGTCGGCGCGCTCGCGCTCGACGGCCCCGTTCTCGTCGTCGAGCCGGACGTGGTGGTCGCCGGGCTGCGGTCGCTGGCCCGCTGCCTGGCCGAGGTCCTGCTGCTCCCCGGCCCCGGCCCCGCGCTCACCTTCCACGCCACGTACGGCCCGGCGGAGCTCGGCCTGCTGAAGCCGCTGGTCGAGGAGTTACGCCTCGGGCCCATGCGGTCCGTCGAGTACGTCCAGGAACACATCCATGTTCGTTGACTCCTTGGTGGACAAGCTCGCCGAGCATCCCGCGCAGCGGATGCGGTTCGTGGCGCGCGACGGGACCACGCTGGTCAAGACCTACGGCGAGACCCACGACGACGCCGTCCGGCTCATGTCCGAGCTGCGCGACAGCGGCCTTCGCCCGGGTGACCTCGTCGGCCTGCTCGGCCCGAACTCCTACGAGTGGATCCTCGCCGACCTCGCGCTGCTCGCGCTCGGCTGCGTCCCCGTCGCCATCCCCGCGGAGAACCGTCACGAACCGGCGGAGATCGGCGCGTTCGTCGAGCGCTACCGTCTGGCCGCGCTGCTGGTGACCCGGCCGCTCCCCGGCGAGGCCGGCCTGCCGGCGGCCACCGCGGTCCTGTCCGAACGGCCGGTCAAGCTCGGCCCGGCGCGGCACGACGACGTCCCGGCGCTGCCGCCCGGAGTGCGCACGATCGCGTTCTCCTCGGGGACCGCCGGGACCCAGAAGGGCCTGATGCTCACCGACGACGGCATCGCCAACACCGTCGAGCTGTCGGCCCGCGCGTGGCGGGTCACGACGGACGACGACATCCTGATCGTGATGCCGTACTCGAACTTCCAGCAGCGCTACCTCACCTACCTCGCGATCTGGACGGGCTGCGCGGCCACCGTCGTCCCGCCGGAGATCATGTTCCAGACGCTCAAGGTCGTGGAACCCACGATCATCCTCGGCCCGCCGTCCTTCTTCGAAGTGCTCCACAACCGGGTCATGGCCGCCGACCCGGCCGAGCGCATGGACAAGGGCCGCGGATGGCTGTCGATGTACGGGTCGCGGGTGCGGCTCATGTACACCGGGTCCGCGCCGGTGCCGCCGGCCATGGTCACCCTGTTCCAGCAGCTCGGCGCGCCGCTGTACGAGATCTACGGCAGCACCGAGATCGGCTGGATCGCCATGAACGTGCCGGGCGCGGCCAGAGCCGGCACGGCGGGACGGCCCGTGGACGGCGTCACCGTCGAACTCGGCGACGGCGGCGAGGTCGTCGTGCGCGCCCAACGGCAGCAGGTCGCCGGGTACGTGTACGAAGGCGTCGAGACGCAGGACGCCGTCTTCCTCCCCGACGGCAGGATCGTCACCGGCGACCTCGGGGTCCTTGAGGACGGCTTCCTGCGGCTCACCGGCCGCAAGAACAACGTGATCATCACCCGGAGCGGTGTGAAGATCAACCCGGCCGAGCTCGAGGCCGGCATCGAACGCGCCTTTCCCGGCGTCCGCGCCATGGTGGCCCTGCCGGACGGCGCCGCGCTGCTCGCCTGCGTCGTCTGGCTGGACGACCCGGGCAAGGCGGCCGAGGTCGAGGCGCACATCACGCGGATGAACGCGGACCACGAGCCGTCGCACCGCATCGCGACGACTCTCGTCCGCCCGGCGGAGGAGCTCACCGTGGAGAGCGGTCTGCTGACCAGGAACTTCAAGATCGACCGTGGCGCGGTCAGGCGCACCGTCTGGACGAGTGAAAACGGGTGACCGAGGACGAGCTCTGCCAGATCATCGCCGGCGTCCTGCCAGGCAAGGACGTCGCGCCGCACATGAGCCTGAGAAACGACCTCGGCGTCGACTCGATCGGGCTCATGAGCATCGTGTTCGTCCTTGAGGAGCAGACCGGCATCGACACCATGAGGCACATCGTGGAGTTCATCGAGGCCGAATACGTGCACGACATCGTCGGCATCTGCCTGAAGGCGGGCTCATGAAGATCATCGACTTCCACTGCCACGTCGCGGCCGAGATGTGCTTCCCGCCGTCGTTCCGCGACGGGGTCATCGACAACATGGCCGTGGCCATGCACGCGCGCGGCCTGCCGGCGCGTAAGGAACACTTGCGCCGCATGCACGACGCGACCCTCCAGGATCCGCTGTGCGACCAGCTCGTCAAGGAGATGGACGGGGCGGGGATCGACGAGGCCGTGCTGCTGATGCCGGACTTCACCTACGCGCTGAAGGACGGCACGCACACCATCGAGGAGATCGTCGACCACCACAAGGTGGTGACCGACCGGCACCCCGGCCGCTTCCGCGTCCTGGTCGGTGTCGACCCGCGGTGGGGAGCCGACGGGATCGCGCTGTTCGAACGGGCCATCGTCGAGTACGGCTTCGACGGGATGAAGCTCTACCCGCCGTGCGGCTACCGCCTCGACGACAAGGCGCTCTACCCGTTCTACGAGATCTGCGCGCAGCACCGGCTGCCGGTGCTGTCGCACATCGGCGCGACCTCCCCTGCCCTCGACTTCGAGATCGCGCTGCCGATCTACGTGGACCGGCCCGCGCGGGACTTCCCCGGCGTGGACTTCGTGCTCGCGCACGGCAGCGTCCACTACCCCGACGAGTGCGCGATGCTCTGCAACAACCGGCCCAACGTCTACATCGACGCCAGCGGTTACGAGGCCCCCGACGGGGTGGCCGGGCTCAACCGGTTCTTCCGCCGCAACATCAACCACAAGGTGCTGTTCGGGACCGACTGGCCGATCTTCCGGTTGCAGGGCAAGCAGGCCGGCTTCGTGGAACGACTCACGGCCGAAGGAGCCTTCCCCGCTGAGATGACCCAGGCCGACCGCGACCTGTTCATGTGGAAAAACGCACAACGGCTCCTCGACAAGAAGGGTACGGGCAGATGACATCGCTGACCGACGGTCTCACCGCCGAGCAGGTCCAGTTCTTCAAGGACAACGGCTACGTTGGCCCCTTCGATCTGTACGAGCCCGGCGAGGCTCAGAAGATCTGGAGCAAGGCCATGATCGAGATGGCGCTGTCGAAGAACAAGCCGCACAACTCGACGATCATCAACTATGACCGGCACCTGGACTGCGACACGCTCTCCGAGCACATCTCACGGCCCGAGATCGTGAACAAGCTGCGCTCGCTCCTCGGCGAGGACATCATCTGCTGGAAGTCCAACATCTTCCAGAAGCAGCCGGGTGACGCCGGCACCGGCTGGCACCAGGTCGAGAAGTACATCGTCGGCGAGACCACGACCGCCGCCACGCCTTCACTGAACTTCGCCTACAGCCGCGACGACGACACGGTCCTGCAGGACGTCAGCGTCTGGACCGCCTTCTCCCCGGCCGGACGCGAGAACGGCTGCCTGCGCTTCATCCGCGGCAGCCAGAAGCGCTGGTTCTACGACGAGAACAAGCGGCTCCACAAGAGCCCGGAGCGCAAGACCGACTTCTTCGGCTACGACTACTCCGAGCTCCAGATCGACCCGAGCTGGGACCCGGAGAAGGACGACGTCGTCGACATGGAGATGAAACCCGGCCAGTTCGTCCTGTTCGTCGAGAAATGCGTCCACGGGTCCCTGCCGAACATCAGCGACCAGACCCGCCTCGGCTACGCCTCCAGGTACGTGATCCCGCAGACCAAGGTGTACGAGCACGTAGACAAGCTGGTCGAGTTCGGCGACGAGATCAGCCTCGACTACCACGGCTGCGTCCTGGTCTCCGGCGAGGACAGGTACGGCTACAACCGGATCTACACCGAGAACCTCAACGGCTACGAGTTCAGGCGGGTGGCCAATGCCTGAGATCGACGACCGGCTGAGGAACTTCGTCGACTTCCTCGGCACGCAGCCGATGGCGCCGGACCTCACCTACGAGGAGGTAGCGCAGAGCACCTCACGCGCCGAACTCGGCATCAGCTCGCTCAACATCCTCATCCTCGTCAACAACTACATCGAGGAGAAGGCCGACGGGAAGATCGCGCTGCGTCCCGAGTGGGTGCCGATGCTCGACGACGTCGAAGGCATCCTGTCGGTGATCGAGGAGATCGACGCCGGCGCGCCGGTCGAGGTCTGAGTGGCGGCCATCGGGTCCTTCGCCTGCGTCACCGGTCACGCCGAAGGCCGTCCTGAGGACATCCCCGGGTTCGTGGACCTGTGGCGCGCGGTGTCGCCGGACACCGCGTTCGCCGCGATGGGGACGGGCACGTACCGGAAGATGACCGGGCCGGTCACCCCGTACATCGTGGACTGTGTGGCCAAGGTGCTGAGCGAGCACGGCGTCCGCGCGGCCGAGGTGGACCGGCTCGTGCTCGCGACCTCCGACGGCGTGCTCGGCCTGCTCGGCAGGGACGTGGCCGTCGACGTCATGCGCGCCGCCGGGCTCACCGCGTGCGTTCCCGCGATCGTGTCGCTCCAGCAGTGCTGCAGCTCCATCGAGGCTCTGCGGTACGCCTGGGGCCTGGCCGGCGCGGACGCGCGCAACGTCGTACTGGTGGCGCTGGACTTCACACCGGACGACCGCGACCGGGTGAAGTCCTTCGCGGTCTTCGGTGACGCCGTGGCCGGCTGCCTCATCAGCCGTGACCACGCCGGCCTCACGCTCGCGGGGACCGGTGTCGCCGCCGACTTCTCCGGCATGGTCGGCGAGGACACGTTCGCGACCCGGCAGTCGGTGGCGCGGGCCGCGCTCGGCCAGGCGTTCGGCCAGGCCGGACGCGCGCCGGACGACGTCGCGAAGATCTTCACTTCGAGCCTGTTCGCACCCATCGCGACCTTCAACGCGATGGCCGCCGGACAGGCCCGCGGGAAGCTCTACTTCCAGGAGCCGATGACCCGGTACGGTCATTGCGGCAACGCCGACTGGCTGATCAATCTGATGGACTACCACCACAAGACCGGCCTGGAGCCAGGAGCTCTCTACCTCGCGCAGGCCTCCGCGCCGGGCTTCTTCGCGTGCGCACTACTGGAGGCAAGTACATGAAGATCGTGCTCGACGATCTCCGCGGCCCGGAGATCGCCGCGTTCCTGGAGGACCACCTGCGGGAGATGCACGCCATCACCCCCTCCGAGAGCGTGTACGCACTCGACCTCGACAGGCTCCGGGTCCCGGAGGTCACGTTCTGGTCGGTGTACGACGGCGACCAGCTCGTCGGCTGCGGCGCGATCAAGCGCATCGACGGCACGCACGCCGAGATCAAGTCCATGCGCACCGCCCCCGAGCGCCGGCGCGACGGCGTCGCGAGCCTGCTCCTCACCCACATGCTGGCGGAGGCCAAGGCGATGGGCATCGAACGGCTCAGTCTGGAGACCGGCGCGACCGAGCACTTCGAGCAGGCCAGGAAGTTGTACGAGAAGTTCGGCTTCGAAGTCTGCGGCCCGTTCGAAGGCTACGGCCCCGACCCGCACAGCTACTTCATGACCCGGACGATCTGACGACATGAAGGACCTCGTCCACGACTACGACCAGCAGTTATACGACCGGTCGTTCCTCAACTGCTACCAGCGGCAGGCCATGGTCATGCTCGCCGAGCGTGTCCCCGACCTGCCGCTGACCTTCTACAACTGCCTGGTCGCCGGCGACGACATCGCCGACCAGGTCATCCGCCTCGGCCGGCCGAAGTACGACTTCCAGAGCGACCTCCTCGACCCCGCCGCGCTCGCACGCGTCGGGATCACCCGCGAGTACGTGCCGTTCGACACCTACGCGCAGGCACGCGAGCTCATCTTCGACACCGTCGAGCGCACCGGTTACGTGATCCTGTTCATCGACGTCTACTACCTCCCGCACACCCCCGAGTACCGCACCGAGCACGTCGTCCACACCATCACCCTCACCTCCCGCGCCGACGGCCTCTGGTCGATCCTCGACGACAACCAGGCCAGTGTGCTGTGCCGGTACGCCTATCCCGAGGACGTCGTCGCCGCGGCGTACGACAACGGCAAACTGCGCCACGTCAGCTGGTTCCCCGCCGGCCCGTACGACGCCGCCGCGGCGGCGGCCGGGTCGTCGGCGGCGTTCACCGAGGTCCTGCGGACCTACGACGACACCTACGCGCTGCTCGACGGGGTCGCGGACCTGCTGGCGACACCGTGGCTCACCCCGGCGCGCACCATCGCCCTGCTGTACGACGCCTTCTCGGTGTACGAGGGGTCACGGGCCTGCCTGCGGGAGTTCGCGAAGCGGCAACCGGTGTACGCGGACGCCGATCCGGCGCTCGCCGACCTCGTCGGCCGGTGCAGGGACATCAGGAACCAGCTGATGATCGGCAAGGCGATCGGCCGGGTGGACGCCTCCCGCGTGGCCGCCGCGTGCGCGGAACTCCGCGCGGCCGAGGAGGACATGCTGAAGCGGCTGCGGGGACTGGGGGGACTCTGATGCCGATCGATCCACGCCTGATCGTGACCGGCTACGGCCCGGACGACAAAGCGGTCGTCGTCCGCGACACGCTCGTCCCGCCGGTCACGGCGCGCGCGCTCCTCGGCCAGGAGATGTACCTGATGTGGGGCAGCCCCGACGGCGGCGCGACCGTCGGCCCGAAGGCCCCCGGCCCGATCACGCTGCCGTTCTTCGCCGGAATCGGCGGCACGCGGCTCCTGCTCGTGCGCTTCCCGCCCGCGTCCGCGCTCACCGGACCACCGTCGCCCGATGACCAGGCCGATATCGACGCGGAGGTCCGGGAACGCCTCCCCGGCCTGATCGACGCCTTCGAACCCGGCGACGGCTCAGGGATGCACACCACCGACACCCTCGACTACGGCATCTGCCTCGAAGGCGAGCTGTGGCTCGAACTCGACTCCGGTGAGGAGGTGCGGCTCACCCCCGGCGCCTGCGTCGTCCAGCAGGGGACCCCGCACGCCTGGCACAACCGCTCCGAGACCCCGGCACTGATGGCGTTCGTCGGCATCGGCGCGAAGCGGCCGGTATGACGAGGCTGGTCGTCGTCGGGACAGGGCCCCGCCTGTACCGCGAGTTCATGCTGCGTGGCATCGGTGAGCGCCACGACGTCCACATCGTCATCGGCAGAGCGGCCGAATGGGAGACGCCGTACGTCACCGGCGTCAGCGTCGTCCCCGGCATGACGCCGGACGGCATCGCGGCCGCCGTCCGAGAGGTCGTCGCGCAAGGCGGCGTCGACGGCATCATGACGTGGGCCGAGGACCACGTCGTCGACACCGCCCTCGCCGCGGCCGCCGCGGGCCTGCCAGGCCCCGGTCCCGACGCCGCGCGCGCCTGCCGCGACAAACACCTCACCCGCTCGGCCCTCGCCGCACGCGGCGTCCCACAGCCCCGATCCGTCCTGGTGGCCGACCTCGCCGAGGCGTGCGCCGTGGCCGGCAATTTCGGCTACCCCATCGTCATCAAGCCGAGAGGCGGCGTCGCGAGCCAGGCCGTCGCGCTCATCCACGACGCCGGGGAGCTGGCCGGCCACTTCCCCTCCGCGCACCGCCTCCCGGCCGCCGATCTGCGATCCCCGGACCGCTCCGTCCTGATCGAGGAGTACCTCACCGGCCAGGAGATCGCCGTCGACTCGGTCGTGAGGAACGGCCGGGTCATGCCGATCCTCGTCTCGCACAAGGAGATGGGCTACGCGCCGTACTTCGAGGAGACCGGCCACTGGACACACGCCGCCGACCCGCTGCTGGCCGACCCCGCGATCACCACGTTCCTCACCCAGGTCCACACCGCCATCGGCTACTCGACCGGCGCCACGCACACCGAACTCAAGCTCACCGACAAGGGCCCGAAACTCATCGAGATCAACGGCCGGCTGGGCGGCGACCTCATCTCCTACCTGTGCGGCAACGCCTCCGGCGTGGCCCCCGGCCTGGCCCTGGCCGACGTGTCCTGCGGCGCCGTCCCCGACCTGACACCGGTACGCACGTCATGCGCCGGCATCAGGTTCGCCTACCCCCCATGGCCCGAGACCCGCGTAGCGGAGATCGCCTTCGACGAGTCGGCCCTCCCTCCGGAGACAGACCTCGCCGTCCCCCTCGTCAGCCCGGGCGAAGTCGTCCAACTGCCGAACAAGGACCTCATGGAAGCCCGCGTCGCCTTCGCCACCGCCACCGCGTCCACCCGCGAGGAGGTCTCCGCCGCACTGGACCGGTCGCTGGCGGCACTGCGCTGCACGTGGAGCCCCGCATGACCAGGCCGCGCACGCGGAGCCCCGCATGATCGACCCGCGCACGCGGAGTCCCCCTTGATCAACCCGCGCACGTAGACCCCCTTGATCAATCCGCGCATGTGGAGTCCCCCATGACCAACCCGCCGCAGACACCCGCCGCCGAAGCCCCCGCGGGGGTGATCCGCACGCTGCGCGAACTGCCGCGGTCGGCCATCGTCCTGCTGTTCGGCATCGCGTTGAACCGCACGGGAAGCTTCGTCGCGCTCTTCCTGATCCTCTACCTCACCGGCCTCGGCTACAGCCCCGCGCAGGCGGGCTTCGTCGTCACCGGTTTCGGCGTGGGCTCGATCGTGGGAACGTTCGCCGGCGGCAGCGCCACCGGAAAGTACGGCGCACGAACCGTGATCATCTGGTCGATGCTGTTATGCAGCCTCGCCGTCGCGGCCCTGACCGTCGTGACGGCGCTCGTCCCGCTGCTGGCCGTCAGCTTCGCCGCGGGCGCCTTCGGCCAGATGTACCGCCCCGCCGCCATGACCATGCTCGCCGACCTGACCCCACCGCAACGCCTCGTCACGACCTCGGCCGCCAGCCGTTTCGGCCTCAACCTCGGCGCCGCCATCGGCCCCCTGCTGGGCGTATGGCTGGCAGCCGCCTTCTCCTACCAGGTCGTCTTCCTCGTCAACGCACTGGTGGACCTGCTCTTCGCCCTGGTCGTCCTGCTGGTCATCCCGGCCGCGACCGCTGACCGCGCGAGCGACCACCCCACCACAGGGAACCGAGCCGCCGAGGCCCCGGCCCCCAAGGGCACCGCGCGTTACAAGGATCTGCTGGGGGACCGACGCTACCTGCTGTTCCTCGCCGGCATGTTCATCACGGCCGTCGCCGAGGCCCAGTACCACTCGACGCTACCGCTCGAAGTGCAGCAACGCGGCTACCCGACCGCTCTCTACGGCGCACTGGTGGCGATCAACGGCGCGCTGGTCATCCTCGTGGAACTGCCCCTGACCCCCTTCATCCAGCGCTTCCCCATGCGAACCACCGTCGCCACCGGCTGCCTCCTCCTGGGCGTGGGCCTGAGCCTGTTCGGCCTCCCCTTCGGCCCATGGATCTTCATCCTGGGAGCCGTCGTCTGGACCCTTGGAGAGATCATCAGCGCTCCCAGCATCGGCGCCTACCCGGCCCTGGCCGCTCCGACCCCCATCCTCCGCAGCCGCTACATAGGCGCACTCTCCACCTGCCAAGCGGCGGGCTGGGCCCTCGGCCCGACCATCGGCACGGCCCTGTTCGAGTACGTGGGCGGCGCCGTCTGGGTGATGTGCGCGGCCCTCGGCGTCCTCGCCTACCTCGGCATGCGCGCAGGCGTCCGCGAACCCGTCCTGCCTTAGCGTCCAGTGCGGTGTCCACAGAGATGTACACCATCTGCGGGGGCGGCCATGGCATTGGCCCGCCTCGCCGGGCGCCGGTGGCGCCGGGCGAGGCGGGCCGCGAGGTGGATCAGGTGCGGGTCCAGCGCTGGTTGGAGCCGCCGTTGCAGGACCAGATGACGAGTTTGGTGCCGTTGGCGGTGCCGTTGTTGTACACGTCGAGGCACTTGTTCGCGCCGACGGCGGTGATGGTGCCGTCGGAGTTGAAGCGCCACTTCTGGTTGTTCTGCCCGTTGCAGTCCCAGATGATCACGTTGGCGCCGTCGGCGGTGCCGCCGCCGTTCACGTCGAGGCACTTGCTTCCGTACACCCGCAGCTCACTGGAGCTGGTAGAGCTCCACTGCTGGTTGCTCTGGCCGTTGCAGTCCCAGATCTGTGCCTGCGTGCCATTGGTCTGCGAGGCGCCGGCCACGTCGACACACCGGCCCGACTGCGTGCTCTTGATCGCGCCGCCACCCGAAGGCGGCGGTGTGGAGGTGCTGCCATTGAGCGCGTCGAGGACGGAGGTGTAGGCCTGCTTTTTGTTGAAGTTGCCGTCGAAGAGCAGGGGGGTGTCGCCGGAGCGCCAGGAGTATTTGTCGGTGAT